>JAMORZ010000064.1 GCA_027063295.1 Sulfurimonas sp. | reverse complement strand
ATCTATCTTTACGTTTTGGAGTGCTTGGTAAAATGTGTGTAAAAAACCTGCCTCTTCGTTTTTGTGTATTTCAGAGAAGATAGAGCCTTTGCCATACTTTTGCTCTGCATCTGCGTTTTGTGCATGGAAGCTCTCTTGTGTCAGTTTTTCGTATGTGATGATGATAAAATTCTCATCTTTTTGTATGGGTGTTAGCATCTTGGAGTTGAGTTGGTGTGCAAGATCAAGCCATGTTTTATACCCTCTGTAGATATACTCTTTACCTTGGAGTGTAATGGTGTTGCCATTGTAAAGAGAGTTTTGTATATCTGGATTGAGTATAACAAAAGAGAATCTCTCATGGGGCTTGAGCCTCTTAAAATGCTCTTGTAATGTAGAGTAGATATCTAAAAGTGGTGTCTGTGAAAAGTTTTGCATATGCAATTATACTCTAATAAGTTCTAAGTTTCTTTTTGGTACTATTTTTGGATGATAAATAAACTATTTAGAGCTGCACTTATTGTTTTTGGTATTTACTATACAACCTACTTGTATGTGATAACTTATGATGATATCAAAAGTGACTATGAGCTTTTTGGAAGTCTGTTTTTTAGTGTTTTTTGTGTCTCTTTTGTGCTTGTTTTTATTGAGAGTTTTTTCTACAAGGCTTTACAGCGCTTTAGCGCATTTAGTATAGGGGTGGGTGTAACATTTCTCTCCTCACTCCTTGCTATGATTATTAGTGCGAACTTTTACAATGCTACCATAAAACTTCGTGTAGTAAATGAATCAAACATACCAAAGAGTGTCACCATCGATGGCAAAACATACCACTACGATGCCTATGAGGGTGATACATTTTATTTTCACAAAGATAGAGTGGAGATAGACAACAAAACATACCGCAAAGGGTACTACATAGTCAATCTGGCTTACAAGATAAAAGATATAGCATATGGTCCTGTGTTTATCTACCACTCTATAGATAGTTACGAAGTGACAAACACCAACATCTTCCAAGGAAAAGTGCTTCTCCTCTCTGGTGATGCTGATGGTGTATATATCACCACAGGTGGCATGATAGAAGCAAAAGAGAGTGAGTTAAAAAACAGACGCTACTTTAAGGTGGAGTTTGTCTCAAAAAAACCAAATATCCTCCCAAGAAAGCACTCCAAACAGCATGAAACACACAACCAAGAGAAGTTCTCTACATTTTTAGATGATATAGAGAGAGGAGTGACTTACAAAACAGCACTGAGAAGAAAGAATGTTGAGAACCTTCGCTACAACATCTTAGATGTACGCTATGATGAAGATGATGAGAATCTCTTGCTTTTAAGGGAGAACAACACTATAGAGATATACCATCTCAGTAAGAAAAAAGACAAACTCAAACTCTTTTTTTACAAAACACTCCAAGTTAAGAAAGCCTCAGAGTGTCACAACCTGCAACTCGATGCAAAATGCAATGTGATATCACTTGAGTGTAAAGAGTACATACATCTTTACAACTACAAAACAGAGTTTTACAAAAATCTCTATGTAAACGATCACGTAAGCGATACACTCCTTTTTGATAAGAACTTTTTTATAGTGTATAAAGATGGCACACTTGAGCGCTATGGTGCACCAGACTATCTCTTTTCAGAAGCACTAGATACCGACAAAAGCTTCTTTGGCAACAAAGTACCAAAGTTTAGTACAAACTACCATGCCATCGATGTGGTGTATGAAGATGTAGCTGAAGAGTTTGTTGTGAAGTATGATAATGGCAAGTACTGGCTAAAGTTTACAAAACTCAGAGAGTTTCAACCCAAAAAAGAGCAAAAACTCCAGATAAAGTTCAAGAAGAAAAGCTATGTTGTTGAGGTTGTGAAAAATAAGGTAATTATCAGTCAATAAAAAAAGTTTAAAATTGCTATAAAAGATGAGGAGTATGTTACTCAATGTAACAGATGCAGACAGAGATGCACTAAAACAAGCTCAAACAGTTCTATCCCAACAAGACAAAGCAATGACACTCGCTGAGATGGCACAAGCTACAGATATGAGTAAAATAGAGTCTCAACTAGGACAAGCAGCAGGGGTAGTAGCAAACAAAGATGCAGGGGTAAGCTACACCCAAAACGCAATGTATGGAGAGATGAGCAACCAACAAAGCACAAAAGCCAAACTAGACACACAAGGTGGTGTTGAGGGTGCATTAAAGGTTGATGTAACAGAAGCTT
>JAMORZ010000063.1 GCA_027063295.1 Sulfurimonas sp. | reverse complement strand
TATATGAGCTACCACCATATACTGTGACAGTTTTTACACCTAAGTTACGTCCATACTTAAAGATTTCATCACTAACCTGTGTCGCGAGTTCACGAGTTGGTGTGATAACAAGAAGTTCGACTGAACCATCGAGTTTCATGTTGTGAAGTGCTGGAAGGCTAAACGCAGCAGTTTTACCTGTACCTGTATGTGCCTGACCAACCATGTCACGACCTTCGATCACTACAGGGATAGCCTGAGCTTGGATAGGGGAAGGGGCAGTAAAACCTGCGAACTTAATACTTTTGAGTATCTCTTTTTTTAATCCCAACTCATCAAAAGTTGCGATTTCATTTTGTGTTTGTGCATTTTCTTGCATCATAATCCTTTTATTATCAAAGGAGATGATACAAGCAAATCGATAGTTTGAAACGTAATCAGGTATCTTCCCCTTAAATATTTGGCGAATTATATCTAAACTTAACTGTATTTTAATTAAACTTGTTTATCTTTTTTGAGAGTTAAGTTTCTTGTGTTACTCTAAGAGATATCAATGTATAATGTAAGAAAAGGATTATCGATGCAAAATGAGATAATAGTTTATGGGATTTTACTCTTTGTCATTGCTTTGTTGACATTTTTATGGTTGCAAGCACAAAAGAAACTCCAAGCACTAGAGGAAAAATATAAAGTTTTAGAAGATGAAAAAAATGATCTTCGTGTTGAGTATGCTATGTTGCACTCAAAATATGAACAATCAAAACAATCATCAAGTGAGAAGCTTCAAGCACTTCAAGATGCAAAAAATGAACTTTCAAAAGAGTTTAAGCTTCTTTCTTCGCAAATATTTGAGGAGAAAAGCAAACAGTTCTCCCTTTCAAGTAAAGAGCAGTTGGAGCTTTTATTGCAACCATTTCGTGAGCAGATCAGTAGTTTTACTAAACAAACGCAGCAACGTTTTAGTGAGGAACTCAAAGAGCGCCATCAGCTAAAAAGTGAAGTGTTGCGTTTAACTCAGATGAGTGAACAGCTCTCTCAAGATGCCATTAACCTTACAAATGCACTCAAAGGGGAGAATAAAACGCAAGGAAACTGGGGTGAACTTGTACTTGAAAATATACTTGAGCAATCAGGGCTAAGAGAGGGAAGCGAGTATGAGCTTCAAGCTACTTTAAAATCTGATGAGGGCAAAACCTATAGACCTGATGTGATTGTGCATATGCCACAAAAAAGAGATATCATCATCGACTCAAAAGTCTCACTTAGAGCTTATGAGCAGTTTATGAGTAGTGAAGATGAGCATGAGAAAAAACAGTTTTTAAAAGAGCATATTAGAAGTATCAAGTCACACATAAAAGGGTTGAGTGAGAAAAAATATGAAAAACTCGAAGGGGTGCATACACTTGATTTTGTTTTGTTATTTATGCCGATCGAGGGTGCATTTTTGCTTGCATTAGAGCATGATGGGGAGTTTTTCAAAGATGCCTATGAGCAAAATATTTTAGTGGTTTCTCCATCAACTTTATTGGTTACACTCAGAACTATTGAGCATATTTGGAGAACACAGCATCAAGAAGAGCATGCTAAAAAGATAGCTCAAGAAGCTGAAGCGATGCTTGATAAACTTGCAGGATTTGTTGAGAATTTTAAAAAGATTGAGTACCATATACAAAAAGCTCAAGAGAGTTATGCAACATCACTCAAACAGTTAAGTACAGGTAGAGGTAATGTACTTCGAAGAGCTGAGAAGATACGTGAACTTGGTGTAAAGTCAACAAAAACAATAGCACTACAAAGTGAAGATGATGAATAGTTTTGGTATCATATAGTTATGAAGATAGAAACAAAATATAATTATGAAAAAATATGGACAACGACAAGTGAGGAAGATCTTTTAAAGATCATAGCTCAAGAGGTTGGTGATGCAGATCCTAAAGGAACACTTCTCTACATAAAAGATGCTCTAAAAAAGAAAAAAAGCATAACCGTGGGTAGTTGTAAGTTTAGAGCAGAGGTGTAAAAGATGGAAAATGAGATAGCTGAGGTTTCAAAGTTTTATGAAACGATGGTAGAGTTTTTTACAAACTATGCTTTGCAGATTATTGGTGCACTTATCATCTTTAGTTTGGGTGTAGTGGTTTCAAAATATGTACGAAACTTTACATTGCAACTTTTGCATAAACACAATGTTGATGAAACTTTAAGCGGATTTGCAGCAAATTTTGTACGATTTTTAGTGATCGGGATGATGGGTATTTTAGCTCTTGGAAAACTTGGTATCTCCATAGCACCTTTTATCGCTGCGCTTGGTGCTCTCTCTTTAACTGCTGGTCTTGCTCTGCAGGGGAGTGTTTCAAACTTTGCAGCAGGTGTTGTACTGATCTTAACAAAACCATTTAAGATAGGTGATACCATCACCATCAATGATATCTACGGTGAAGTGGAAGATATCCGTCTGGCATATACAGTACTGAAAAACGAAGATGGGGAACAGATAACTATCCCAAACAAGTATATGATAGGGGATGTGCTTGTGAACTCTTTTGAGTACAGGATAGTTGAGGGTTCTGTGGGGATTGCATACGATAGTGATGTGGAGAGTGCTATTGAGGTGATAACACAACTTCTTTTAGATCATAAAGATCTGTCAGAAAATGAACCTATTGTTGGGATCGAGAAATTTAACAGTAGCTCTATTGATATAGGGTATCGTTACTGGGTGAGAACAACAAGTTTTTTTAAAACACAATATGAAGTGAACCTTTTGGTCTTAAAAGCACTTCAAGAGAGACAAATCACCATCCCTTTCCCTCAACAAGAGGTGAGAATCTTAGGAGAAAATCTTGTTACAAAATAACGATATTGCAAAACTACTGTTGCGTTTGAGTCTTGGTGGATTACTCCTTTTTCACGGTATCCATAAAATGATATATGGTTTAAAACATATTCAATCACTTCTTAGCAGTGCATCTCTTCCCGAGTTCTTATCGTATGGTGTATTTGGTGCAGAGTTGATAGCACCGATTTTTCTTATCTTGGGGCTTTATGCTCGTGTTGCTTCGGTTGTTGTGATGGTTCATATGTTAATGGCGATTTACTTGACCTACGGATTTACATTTGAACTCTCTAGTGCAGGTGGGTTGGTGTATGAAAAAACATTACTCTTTTTTATCTTTGCACTTTTAGTGTTTTTATTTGGTTCGGGAAAATATAGTGTAAATTCAAAGTAGATAAGTCTAAAAAAGGGGAATCTGTGGCTTCAAAGTTAAAAAATGGTAAGGTGCTTTGGTATAAATCACTCAACACGACACTCCTTTTTTGGTTTTTAACTATCTCTTTAGTTCCTGTTATGATCATTATGTATCTTAACAGCTCCTCAGCAATTGAGAAGATCAAAGAAGATACATTTAATCACCTTCATAATACCCTGCGTTTGGAAAAAAAGTTTATACAAAACTGGTTTTATTACAGAGAAGTTGATGCTTCAAACTGGTCAAGTATAGAAAAAAATGTCGATACTAAGGGTGTGGCACTTTGAGTGTTGAGTTTAAACTCCAACCAATAAGAGTCATAAGAACAATCACTCCAAACGCAGGGATGAGTGAGTATGTGTTACCAAGATAAACAAGCCACAAAAGGATTGCACCAAGTGGAGTTGGAACACCTGTAAAATACTTCTCCACCTCTCCCGCATCTGCATTGAGGTTAAAATGGATCAAACGGCGAAGACCAGAGATAACATAGTAGATACTCACAACAGCTGAAACAATAAGTAAACCACCTTCTAGTGAAGGTGCATAAACAGCTTGAAAGATCAAAAAGACCGGTACAAGTACAAAACTTAAAAAGTCAGCAAAACTATCAAGTTGGATACCAAACTCATTGCTAAGATTATATTTTCTTGCAATTTTTCCATCAAAAATATCAAACGCACCACCTATCCAAGCTAAGATAATAGCGACAAAAAAGTTGTTTTGAGTGATAAAATAAACTGCTAAAAGCCCAGCTGTGATATTTACAAATGTAAAAAGATTTGCAAGATTAAAGTGTGAAGATGGTGTCCATAAAAATTTCATATAGTGCCTTTTAATAAAAAAATTGTGAAATTATAACAAAATCAACTTAAGTAATATGGAACTATATTGATAAGTATTATCATTATTAAAGAGTTAATTAAGTATAATGGAGATATGATTACAAAGTTCAGAATAAAATAAAAGAAGATGATATGTTTACATTATATGATTGTGATAGAGGTGATAAGGTACAAGTTGTCAAATTGCATACAGCTGCAGAATTAAAACAAAGACTTATCTCTTTTGGAATAATGAAAGAATCTCTCATTGAAGTACTTGGATATGCTCCAAGAAAAAAGACAATGGAAGTACGAGTTGGAAAAATGAATTTAGCATTAAGAGATGAAGAAGCAAAGCTTATAGAGGTACAAAAGTATGAACACTAGTGATGTAAAAGTTTGTCCCATCATAGCAAACCACATAAAAGTAGCTCTTGTTGGGCAACCAAATGTGGGAAAAAGTATGCTTATCAATTCGGTAAGTAATGCTCATCTTCATGTAGGAAACTTCTCAGGGGTAACGGTTGATAAAACAGAGGTTTTATTTGACTATAAAGAGTACCACTTTACAGTGGTGGATCTTCCAGGTACATATGCGTTTACAGATTATACGATAGAAGAGAGAGTAACTCATGAGTATCTGTGTGCAGAAGAGTACGATATTATCATTAATGTAGTTGATTCTACAAACTTAGAGAAAAACCTCCAGCTCACGGCTGAACTTTTAACGATGAGCAAAAAAGTGGTCATAGCTCTCAATATGAGTGATGAAGCCCAAAAAGAGGGGATAGAGATCGATGCTGAGTATATGAGTGAACTTCTGGGAGTTTCCTGCATCAAGGTCTCAGCAGCAACAAAACTTGGGATCGAAGATCTAATTGATGAGGTGATCAAGCAACACACAAACACTGAATATAAACCAAAACTTGTTTTCTCTGAACCTGTTGAAGAAGAGATCGCTCGCATTGTTTGGTACTTAGATAAACACAGATTCAAATCAACCAACAGCTACAGAAATATTGCAATCAACCTTTTAAAAGGGAATAAAAAAACTTATGCAAAACTGCATGATGAGCCTATATGGACAGAGTTGCAACCTATACTTATAGAAGCAAGCAAGCATATAGAGCTACATCATAACAGTGATGATATCAAAGAAGCATTTGCTGAGGAGTATGCATCTTTTAACAGAGGTATCGTTGCTGAGGTGATGGAACAGACATCACATCATCAAGAGAAAAAAACACTTACTGAAAAGATTGACTCTATTTTGATTCACCCCCTCTTTGGTATACCTATATTTTTATTTTTTATGTGGAGTCTTTTTCAACTCACCTTTACTCTTGGGGCGGTACCTATGGAGTATATAGATATGTTCTTCTCATGGCTTGGAAATACAGTAGGTTTAACAATCCAAAATGAAGATATCCGTTCACTCATAGTAGATGGTATCATCTCTGGAGTTGGTGCTGTTGTGCTTTTTGTACCAAATATCATTATCCTTTTCATAGGGATAGCACTTTTGGAGAGTACGGGCTATATGAGTCGTGTTGCGTTTTTACTCGATGGTTTTTTCCACAAGTTTGGGTTGCATGGGCAGAGTTTTATCCCCCTTGTAACAGGTTTTGGTTGTTCTATCCCAGCTTACATGTCAGCACGGATCTTAAAAAACGATCGTGATAGACTTTTAACACTATTTATCATAGGGTTTATGTCGTGTGGAGCAAGGCTTCCTGTGTATGTACTTTTTGCAGGAGCATTTTTTCCAACAGATATGGCAGGAAGTGTACTTTTTATCATCTATATCTTTGGGGCGATTATGGGACTAATAGCTGCAAAAGTACTTAAACTCACTGCGTTTAAAGGGGTAGATGAGCCATTTGTGATGGAGATGCCAAAATATCGCCTTCCATCTGCAAAACTTATTTGGCATACAGTTTTTACCAAAACGATGATGTATCTTAAAAAAGCGGGTACTTTTATCGCAGGAGCTGCTGTGCTTGTTTGGTTTTTGAGTAACTATCCACATCATGAAGCACTAGAAAAAGAGTACAATACAAAGATAGAAAGTGTACAAACGCAAGAGAAAAAACAGTTTTTAGAGAACAAAAAAGAGGAGATGTTGCTTGAACAAAGCTATCTTGGGCAGATTGGAAAACTCTCTGAGCCACTCTTTGAACCACTTGGATTTGACTGGAAGATGAGTGTAGCCCTGCAAGCTGGACTGGCTGCAAAAGAGGTAGTGGTCTCAACACTTGGAGTTCTGTATTCAATGGGAAGTGGTGTAGATGAGCAAAACAGCTCACTTGTAGATGCCATACGAAAAAATATTCCTCTTCCATCTGCTATTGCATTTATTGTGGTGATTATGATCTACTTGCCATGTTTGGCAGCAAGTATTGTTTTTACTCGTGAAGCTGGGCATATAAAGTATTTTTTCTATCTTTTAGGGTTTACATCTGTTGTGGCTTATGTGATGGCATTTTTAGCTTATAATATTACTCAAATGATACTTTAGTTATACTAGCACTATCAATGTTAGGTGGGATTGCATGGCAAAACTTTTAGTTGTAGAGGGTTCATTCATTGTTCGGGGTGTATTTAAAGAACTTTTAGATCAAGATGGTATCTTTGAATATGAACTTGTAGGGACATACGAAGAAGCAAAGGACTTACTGCAAAAGTCACGATATGAATATGCTGTTGTTGAACATATATTAAGTGATGCTCCAAACGGTGAGATCATTCCATTACTTAACAAACATAATATCGCACCACTTGTATTTACAAAAGAGATTGATGAAGATTTTTTTGACACCTTTGATGGTGCTCAGATAGTTTCGTATATTATCAAACATAAGTACAATAACATTACAAATGTTGTCAATAAACTCAAAGAGTTATATGAAAATAAAAATCGATCTATCTTGATAGTCAATGATTCTCACATATATACTCAATATATTAAACAATATTTGTCTCTTCACAGTTTTAAGGTCTATACAGCAGCAAATAATCAAGAGGCATACGATAGGCTTATTGGTCATCCAGAGATATCCTTAGTGATTGTTGAAGATAATGCACCTTATGTAGATGCTAAAGAGTTCACTATCCAAGTGAGACAAAATCTTCAGTTCAATACACTTAAGATTTTGCAGATAGTTGAGGGGAGCAACAGTTACTTTACAAGCTCTTTGTTAAGCATAGGATCTGATGATTATATTATCAAACCATTCTCAAGAGATGAATTTTATGTGAGAATTTACCAAAATATTAACTAAAAAGGTTAAAATGTAGTTATGAAAAAAATATTAATGATTGAAGATGACTTAGAACTAGCAGAGATCCTCACAGAGTATCTTGAGCAGTTTGAGTTTGAGGTTATCACAGAAGATGACCCTTTTAAAGCAGTAAGTATCTTAAAGTTAGAGCCGTTTGACTTGGTGATCCTTGATCTTACACTTCCTGGTATGGATGGTCTTGAGGTATGTGAGGCTATCCGTGAGCGTCAAGATATCCCTATTATTATCTCAAGTGCTAGAAGTGATGTTACAGATAAGATCAAAGCGCTTGAGCTTGGTGCAGATGATTACCTGCCAAAGCCGTATGATCCACGTGAGTTAGAAGCTCGCATACATTCTGTACTTCGCCGTTATGAAGCAAAAACAGAAGCAAAAGCTGAAAACAAGAGTGACTTTAAGTGTGATAAAGCAACGATGACCATCACCTACAAAGGGCGCAACATTGACCTTACAAATGCAGAGTTTGGAATACTTTCATACATGATAAGCAAACAGGGGCTTGTAGTCTCACGTGAAGATCTTATCCACAATGTAAACGCGATCAATGAAGACTCTTCAAACAAAAGTATCGATGTTATGGTGGGGCGTATTAGAAACAAACTGGGTGATAAGTCACTTATAGAATCTGTTCGCGGTGTAGGATACAAACTCCTCAAATAATGAAAAAACATGCTGTTTTACTCACTGTACTTTTTGCACTTACCATCACATTGGTGAGTGTAAGTGCAATCTTCTGGGAGTTTTATAAACTCAACAAACAACAATATATTGATCATATTTTTACTAAATACTCTGTTATAGTACAAATATACAGAGAGCATAAACAAAGAAGAAGTTCAGAAGTTGAACTTGAAGCAAATCTTGCTGTGTATGATCTACAAATCATCAAACAAAAAGATCATCAAAAGCAGATACTACAAGAAGCAAAACTTCTCAAAGAGGAGGGGTTTAAAAATATAAATTCCTCTATAATGCTGAGTGAAAAAGGGCTTTATACTAAAAATGTAGTGCATCGTCTTAGAGCATTTATGTATCAGTATAAAAATACTATTTATTTTAAGATAGAAGGACCTAATGGATCTATCTTTATCAAAGATGAGAAGTTAAAACCTTATAGATATTTTAATATTATGTATGTTTATTCTATGATTTTTATGGTTATATCTTTTTCATTTTTACTCATTTTGAGAAAGTTACGTCCGTTGATTTTGTTACGTAGAAAGATAGCAAGATTTGGAAATGGCGATATGAGCGTCTCTTTTAAAACATCTTCAGAAGATGAGATAGGGATGATCTCAAATGAGATAGAAGCAGCACGTGAGAAGATAGAAAGCTTGTTGGAGTCACGTACACTTTTTTTACGAAATCTGATGCATGAACTTAAAACTCCTATTGCAAAAGGAACAATCGCTACTCAGATGCTAGAATCACCAAAACAAAGAGAACGGTTTAAATCAATTTTTTCTCGCCTTGAAGCACTTGTGACTGAGTTTGCTATGATAGAAGAGGTGACAAGTGATAGTGCAAAAAATGATTTTCATGAGTATAGACTTATAGATATTATCGATGGTGCTATCGATATGGCAATGGTTGAGAGGGAAAATGTAAGTGTTGATGTAGCAGCTGAGAAAAAGATGGTAGCAAACTATCGTCTCTATACAACTGCGATTAAAAATATGATAGATAATGCGATGAAATACTCTCCCGATCATCATATAAGTATCATTTTAATCCATGATGAACTTTGTTTTGATTCAAAAGGGGAGTGTATAGCTCACCCTTTACAATACTATATAGAACCTTTTACGAAAGATAATCCTTCAAAAAATAGCTTTGGATTAGGTCTGTATCTTGTTGATTCTATTCTCAAAGCACATAAGCAGGTGCTAGCACATGAGTACCACAATGGAGTTAATCGTTTTATTTTTGCACAAGCTTGAGAGTGTATACTATGAGTATGAACAAGTTCCTCTATGTATTATACGCAGTTTTTTTTGCTCTGTCTTTTTTTCTTTTTGGATGGTTGAGTCATTCTGCTTATACTCCTGGTAAGAGGATCAAAAAACCATCATTGTTAGATAAAATAAAGCAAGAAAAAGTGCTTAATGTTGTACTTTTAAACTCTCCATCAACATACTATATCGGTACTGAAGGGCGACAAGGTTTTGAGTATGATCTCTTAAAATCGTATGCTGATTCTTTAGGGGTTGATCTCAATATCACAACCGCGCATACTATAAAAGAAGCGATAGAGATGAGTAAAAATCCTAGTATCCATATCACCTCTGCATCCCTTGCAAAAACACCAAAAAGGGAAAAAGTTTTTCATTTTGGGCCATCATATTTTGAGGTACAAGAACAGGTTATCTGTTATCGAGGGATGTTGCATACATCAAAGTTTCCAAGAGATGTAGAGGATCTTGAAGGTCTTAGTATTATGGTTGGTGAGGGAACAAGTTATGCTGAAACGATCCAAAATCTTATCCATGATGGGTTTGATATCAATGCAACTATCACTGATGAGTTCTCAACTGAAGAGTTACTTGAAAAAGTTGCAAAGCATGAGATCGATTGTACGATAGCTGATTCTAATGTTTATGCGATAAATCTACGCTACTTTACAGAGATCGCTCTTGCATTTGCTATTAGTGGTAGGGAGCAGCTTGCATGGGTACTTCCAAAAGGTGCAAAAGAGCTAGAGCGATCCATGTATGCATGGCTCAATGAGTTTAACCAAAGTGGAGCTATGACACAACTAAGAGATCATTACTACTCTTATGTGCTCTTTTTTGACTACTACAACACAAAAATGTTTTACAAACGTATGAAAACAAGGCTTCCTAAGTATGAGAAGTATTTTAAAGAAGCTGGAAGAAAGTACGCTATTCCATGGACACTCTTAGCTGCTATCTCTTACCAAGAATCACACTGGAACCCAAAAGCAAAAAGTTTTACAGGCGTAAAGGGGCTTATGATGCTCACTCGCCATACAGCAAAACTTTTAGGAATCAAAAACAGGCTCGATCCAAAACAAAGTATCATAGGTGGAACACGACATATAAAACAGATGATAAAAAATGTTCCAAAAAATGTTGAGGGGGAGAACCGTCTGAAGTTTGCTCTGGCTGCTTATAACATAGGGATGGGGCATATCTACGATGCACAAGCTTTAGCAAAACGTTTGGGTCTAAACCAAAATGTGTGGAGTGACTTGAAGATTGTACTTCCTTTACTATCACAAAAAAAGTACTATAGAAAGCTAAAATACGGTTATGCAAGAGGTGCAGAACCTGTTAAGTATGTAGAATCGATCTACAACTTTAGAAATATTTTGGAAAATAACCGTGAAGAGTTATCCCCCAAAACTTTAGAGAAGTAGAGAATCTCTTTTTAGAGAGTGTCTCCATCGTGCCCTTCTCGAAGTTGTGCTAAAAAGCTTTCCATATCATACTTAACTCTGTACTCTGGAGTCATGATGTGGATCAAGATATCTCCTAAATCGATCACTACCCAATCTCCGCTTTCATCAACATAGTTAAAGTTTTCTTCTGGTTTAAGCTCTTTTTTTAAGTGATCTAAGAGTGCTAGTGTGTGTTTTTGTCCAAGACTTGAAGCGATGATGGCAAAGTCAACAAAGTAATTTTTCTCTCTTAAATCAAATGATTCAATTGCTTCTGCTTTGTGTTTGTCAAGTACTGCTGTTATCTTTTCTATTCTGTTTTGCATTGTTTTCCTTGTAAAATTGTGCTACTTTTTTAGCATTTTTTTGTATTAGTTTTTCCTCATCCATCTGTGCTCGAAGCTGTGATGATGAGATGTTTTCACAAACTCCAAGAGTGTAAAAACCTTCAGGAATCTCTATTGCATCTCTGGAAGCTACCAAAAACTCAGAGAGTTGTTTGAGTTGCTCGTAGGAGTGCCATTTATGAAGTGATGCAAGGTTGTCTGCACCTATGACAATGTAAACTTTTTTATAGTGATTTAAAAGATGTTTGAGTGTTTTGATGGTGGGCGTTTTTTCATTTTGACTCACCTCAAAATCACTCACAATTACATCTTCATCATCACCAAAAATCTCCTCTAACCATCCTAAACGCAATGAAGCATCTGCATGAGAAGAGGACTTAAAAGGGTTTAAAAAAGTTGGCATCAAAATAACTTTGTCGATAAACTCAAGCTTTTTGAGAGCCTCTACAACTGCCAAATGACCGATATGTGGAGGGTCAAAACTCCCTCCAAAAAGTGCAATAGTTTCCATTCTTAAAGCGAATTATAACCAAACTTTGGGTAAAATAACCCACTTTTTAAATTATAGGAAATATAATGGCACTAAAAATAGCAATAAATGGTTTTGGTAGAATCGGTCGTTGTGTAGCTAGAATCGCTGCAAACAGAGATGATGTAGAGATAGTAGCTATCAATGATATGGCAAGTATGGATATGATGCTTTATCTTTTGAAAAATGATTCTGTGCACGGAACATTTACAAGTGAGATTGAGCAACTTGATGATGAGCATATCAGTATCGATGGGCAAAAGATCAGAGTATTTTCAGATCGTGACCCTAAAAACCTAAAATTTGCTGATTGTGGTGCAGATATGGTTTTAGAGTGTACTGGAGTTTTCCTCACTCAAGAATCAGCACAAGTGCATATCGACAACGGTGTAGAAAAAGTACTTTTCTCAGCTCCTGCAAAAGACAAAGCGACACCAACATTTGTTATGGGTGTAAATGAGGAAAAATATGACGGACAAAAGATCGTATCAAACGCTTCTTGTACAACAAACTGTCTAGGTCCTGTCGCTCGTGTTTTAGATGATGCGTTTGGTATTGAGAAAGGTCTTATGACTACTATCCACTCATATACAAATGATCAAAACATCTTAGATGTAAAACACTCAAAAGACAAACGCCGTGCTCGTGCAGGTGCTATCAATATGATCCCAACAACAACAGGTGCTGCAAAAGCTATCAGCCTTGTTATGCCACAACTAGAGGGGAAACTCCACGGTCAGTCTGTACGTGTTCCAACTCCAGATGTTTCTATGGTTGACTTAAACGTAGTTGTAAGAAAAAACACTACAAAAGAGGAAGTAACAGCAGTATTTAATGAAGCAGCAGAGGGTAGACTTAAAGGTCTTTTACTTATGGATAAAGAGATGAGAGTATCTCAAGATTTCGTAGGGTGTGACTACAGCTCTATCGTCGCAGAGGATTTAACGCAGGTTATCGGTGGTGATATGGTAAAAATCATGGCATGGTATGACAACGAGTGGGGTTACTCTATGCGTTTGGTAGATATGGCTCTACACATCTCAAAATAGGAAAGAATTTTGGAACTTTTACACCTTAAAAACCTTGATCTTCAAGATAAAAAAGTATTTATCAGATGTGATTTCAATGTACCGATGGATGAGTTTGGAAACATCTCAGATGACAGACGTATCCGCTCAGCAGTTGCAACTATCAACTACTGTTTAGATCAAGATTGTGCCGTGATCTTGGCTTCTCACCTTGGTCGCCCAAAGGGTGAAGTAGATGAGAAATATACTCTTGCACCTGTTGCTCGCCGTTTGCAACAACTTCTCAAACGCCATGTAGAACTTGCACCTGGTGTAGTAGATGATACGACACTCAAGATGGCACAAGAGCTTCCACGCCATGAGGTACTTTTACTTGAGAACTTGCGTTTTGAAGCTGGTGAGACAAAAAATGATGCAGCACTCTCAGAAAAACTTGCATCGATGGCAGAGTTTTACATCAACGATGCATTTGGTGTAAGTCACCGTGCTCACTCATCTGTTGAGGGGATCACAAAGTTCTTCGATGATAAACATAAAGCAGCAGGTTTCTTGCTTGAGCGTGAGATCCGTTTCTTTGGTAAACTTATCAATGAACCTGTTCGTCCGTTTGCTGCTATTGTTGGGGGGAGTAAAGTTTCAGGAAAACTCGAAGCTCTTGTAAATCTTCTTCCAAAAGTGGATAAGATCTTCATCGGTGGCGGAATGGCATTTACTTTCTTAAAGCAACTTGGTTATGACATTGGTGCATCACTTGTTGAAGATGATCTTTTAGAGGAAGCACAAAAGATTATGGATGAAGCAAAAAAACTTGGTGTGAAGTTTTATCTTCCTGTAGATGTGATTGCTGCTGAGAAGTTTGCAGAAGATGCAGTAAGCAAGATAGTAACAGCTCAGGAGATCCCTGCTGAATGGATGGGACTAGATATCGGTCCTGCAACAGTAAGACTGTACCGTGAAGGGCTTAACGATGTGCAAACTGTTCTTTGGAACGGACCAATGGGTGTGTACGAGATGGAAAAATTTGCTCGTGGAAGCTCTAAGATAGCTCACTTTGTAGCAGATAGCTATGCAACAACTGTAGTTGGTGGTGGAGATACTGCTGACTTGGTACAACGTGTTGGTGTAGATGAGGAGATGAGCTTTATCTCAACAGGTGGTGGAGCATCACTTGAACTTTTAGAG
>JAMORZ010000062.1 GCA_027063295.1 Sulfurimonas sp. | reverse complement strand
TGTTGGCTCGGATTTTATATATGCTCGATGCAGAGAAGTTGTGTTGTGAGATAGTACAAAGTGTGTTGGCAAAAGAGCCACACAATGAAGAAGCACTCGATATGCAACAAGAGTAATGCACAGCAACACTCAAAGGGAAAAAACAGATACTTCAAAATATCCTCTCACTCAACCCCTTTGATAGTTTCAGCCAAAAAGATATACGCTCAATAGAACACTACCACAAATATATACCACTCTCTATGGCAGTTTTTCTCTTGTTTCACTACCTCACACGAAATGGTCTCATCGTCAGTGGTGCGTTTGAGATGGTTTTGTTCTTTACGTTTATGATCTTAGGGGCACTCGGCTCTAAAGAGAAGCTTTTTAACCTCCCCTTTATCGCTGTGGCACTAGGTATAAACAGCTACTTCAAAGTGGGTAGAGACTACTTAGATATAGGTGATGTTTTTGCCATACTTATCTTAAGTGTTATTTTACACTACTTTTTATTTGGACTCAGGGTACAGTTTGAGCATGTGGTGTTAGAGAAGATAAAAAAAGTGTTTAAAAGGTAATGTGTATGGGTGTATATAATACCCCAACAAATAAGACAATTCAAAAAATGTTAAAATACAAAAATAGAGATACAAAAGGAAAAAAAGATGAAACTACTACTAACTTTTGTGTTACTTTTTAGTGCTGCGTTTGGTTCGGTTGATGAAGATATAAAAACATTTGTAAAAGACTTTCGCTTGATGAACAAAGCAGAAAGCTTGGTGAAATAAATAAAAATTGGGATGAAAACCTAAAAAGATGGGATGCAATTTTAAATAAACTACAAAGTATTAAATAATGCAATTCTCACTCACTCCAAAGCTCCAGCTTTGGAGTCTGCATAGGCATGCGAGATACTACTATCGAGGACAATGGAAATAAGTAAGATAAAAAAGGAAAAAAGATGGATGAGAGAGAAAAAAACACCACAACTTCAGAGCGTGGAGTGAAACATTTTGAGCCACTTGCTGAGAAGTATAAGCTCACATTTAGCGATGTGGGTGGACTAGATGAGCTGAAAAAACAGGCAAACATAAAGATCATCCAACCTTTTAAAAACCCTGAGCTTTTCAAACGCTTCAACAAGTCTGCTGGGGGTGGGCTACTTCTTTATGGTGCACCAGGGTGTGGCAAGAGCTACTTTGCCCGTGCTATCGCAGGTGAATGTGGTGCTGCATTTTACAATGTCGGCATAGAAGATATCCTCGATATGTACATAGGGGAGAGTGAGAAAAACATCAAAACCCTCTTTGACACAGTTCGTGCCAACCGTCCTGCTGTGATATTCATCGATGAAATAGATGCTCTAGGGAGAAAAAGAGAGCTTCTAAAAAACAGCTCACTCACCACCACCATCAATGCCTTTTTAGCTCAGATGGATGGAGTAGAGAGTGATAATGAAAACATACTTATCATCGGTGCGACCAATGCCCCATGGGATGTGGACTCTGCGTTTAGAAGAACAGGAAGGTTCGATAGAACTTTTTTCATACCACCACCAGATGCAGCAGCTCGTGCCGAGATATTTGAGCTCAACCTTGCAAAACTACCCATAGAGGAGTTAGACTACAAAGAGTTTTGTGAACTATCTGAGGGGTTTAGTGGAGCAGATATCAAAGGTGTAGTAGATAGAGTCGCAGAACAAACCATAGAGCAGATACTCACAAGTGGTGAAGATATAAAGATAAGCCAAGATCACTTGCTTGAGATGCTAAAGGAGTGCAAACCAACCACAACAGAGTGGTTTTCTATGGCAAAAAATGTGGTAGAATACGCAAACGCAAGTGGTCTTTATGATGAGTTAGAGAGCTATCTGCAAACACTACAGAGTAAAAAAAAGAAGATGGGCTTTTTATAAGTCAAGAGGGAGTTTTTATGGTTATCTACATACACGGTTTTGGTGGCAGTGGAGAGGGAAGTAAAGCAAAGGCTTTTCGTGAGTATTTTAAAAGTATTGGGGAGGATTTTATCGCCCCTTCACTCTCTTATGTTCCAACACTTGCCATTGCAACACTCAAAGAGCTCATAGAGTCCTACCATGGTGAGGTGTATCTCATAGGTTCATCTCTTGGGGGTTACTATGCAACTTACCTTTCACAGATGCCACAGGTGAAAAAAACACTCCTCATCAACCCAGCTACAAAACCAGAAGTAACACTCGCTCGTGCTTTGGGGGAGGCTGAGAACTTTTATGATGGAAGTTTTTACTCATGGAAACAAGAG
>JAMORZ010000061.1 GCA_027063295.1 Sulfurimonas sp. | reverse complement strand
TTATCGATTTTTCTATATTTTGTATTGTTTGCATGATGTATTATATTATAATTAGATTATGTATTCCATAATTATCAGTATTTTAAGTATCTATGTTTTTATTGTAATGGGTTATGTTGCCAAAAAAAGCTTCAAAAAGAAGATCGATGATAAAACCATCACCCTTTTAAATGTCTATTTTTTACAGGTGTTTCTCACTTTTTGGGGACTACTTATCCGCCCTGTTGATATCACCCTACTTTATGCACCAAGTATCTACTTGCTTATTGTAATGATAGTTCTTAGTATCTCTGCGTTTTTTGCCAAATACCTTTTTGAACATAAAAAAGAGTACTCCATCGCTATGGTTGCCGCACTCATTGGCAATACGGGCAATCTTGGTATCCCTCTTAATATCGCTATCTTTGGAGAAGAATCGATCCCCTACACCACTATTGTTAATCTTGTCAATGTCTTTGTGGTTTACACCATTGGGGTGTTTTACTACTCTCGAGGCAGTTTTGATACACAAACTTCACTGAAAAACATCATCAAGCTCCCTATATTATGGGCAGCAATTTTGGCTATATGTTTGAGTGTGTTTGAAGTTTCTATCCATCCAAGTATTATGAAAGTGCTGATGATGGGAGCTTATGCTTCTATGACAATGCAGCTGTTTTTATTTGGGATCTACCTCTATGGTACAAAGATAAAAGAGATAAGCAAGAAGCTTCTTGTGTGGGTAGTTGCATTTAAGTTTGTTCTTCTACCTGTAGTTGCGTTTGTCGTGTTGCACTTTTTTATAGATCTTAGCCCACTCATCAAAGGGGTTATCTTTATAGAGCTTTTAATGCCCCTGGCAGTTGCCAATGTAAACTTGGCTTCTTTGTACGATTGCAAACCAAGGGTTGTGACTGCACTTGTGTTTATCTCATCATTTTTATTTTTAGGAATCATCTTTGTTGGGGTGAAGCTGTTGGAGTATCTTTAAAAAAAGAGGATGATGAGCCCTCTTTTTTACTAAAACAGTTTAGATAAACAACCAAGAATTAGCAGTAGGATTAAAATCCTGAGCATTTCAAAAGCCTCTTTCTTTGGCACTCCCACCCAACACTGCCCACAAAAAATTTTGCAAAAAAAAAGCCCTTATGCCAAATGGCATAAGAGCTTTGGTGCCAAATGGTAATCAGCCATCAGGACTTTTGAAATGCATCGGTAAAATTATACCAAAAAAGAAAAAATATTCAAAAACTACTTAATCTTCTCCATAATGCTCTCAACACTAAAACCAAACTTCTCAAAAAGTTTTGCTGCTGGTGCTGATGCTCCAAAACTATCCATCGCTACTACTGTATCTGCAAAACGGTACCACTCAAGTCCACGAGCAGCTTCAATAGCTACTTTTTTTGTATCTTCTTGGATGATAGAGTTGATATATGCTGCATCTTGTTCAATAAAAAGATCATAACATGGAACAGAAACCACATTTGCAGGAACATCGATGGCATTGAGCTGCTCTTTGACTTTGAGTGCTAACTCCACTTCACTTCCTGAAGCCATAAGTGTGATCACTGCGTTTTCATCACTTGCTAAAAGATACCCACCTTTAGAAGCATCACCAACTACAGGTGTTGGAAGCTGTGCAAGGTTTTGGCGTGAACATACAAATGCAGATGGTGAGTTTTTCATCTCAAGTGCTACCCTCCAAGCTGCAATATTTTCCACACCATCAGCAGGACGCCAAACATAGAAGTTTGGAAGTGCACGGAATTGTGAAAGATGCTCGATTGGTTGGTGTGTTGGACCATCTTCACCCACACCAATAGAATCGTGTGTCCAGATAAAGAACTGTTGAATTCCCGTAAGTGCTGCAATACGAACAGCTGGTTTGAGATAATCTGAAAACACAAAGAAAGTAGAAGTAAATGGCATAAGCGGTCCATAAAGAGCCATTGCATTTGCAATAGAAGCCATAGCATGTTCACGGATACCAAAGTAGATATTGCGCCCTTTTGGATACACTCCCATATCGTTAAGATATGTTTTGTTTGATGGACTTAAATCTGCACTTCCACCTAAGAAACTTGGCACTGCTTTAGCGATTGCGTTTATGATTTTTCCGTTTGTGTTTCTTGTTGCATCTGCTTTGTCAAACTCTGGCCACTCAATGCGTGAGAAGTCTGGATTTTGAAGTGCATCTAAAACCTCATTTTGCTCCATAAGTGGAAGTGTTTTGAGTGAGTGGATCCACTCACGCTCAGCCAAATCTCCCTCTTCTATAGCACATCTAAATCTTGCCATCACATCTTCAGGCACAAAGAATTTCTTCTCAGGGTCAAATCCTGCTGCTTTTTTTGCTTCTGCGATCACATCGTCACCTAGTGGTGCACCATGAGAGTGGTGAGAACCCTCTAATTTTCCAGCACCTTTTGCGATGATAGTATTTGCAATGATGAGTACAGGCTTATCAGCAGCTTTAGCCTGAGTGATTGCAGCATCGATTGCATCAAAATCGTGCCCATCACACTCCAGCACTTCCCAGCCTTGAGATTCAAAACGCATAGAGATATTCTCTGAGATACTAAGATCTGTGCTACCCTCGATTGTTATACGGTTAGAATCATAGATAAGAATAAGGTTATCCAGCTTGTTGTGCCCAGCGATAGAACATGTTTCATAGCTGATCCCTTCCTCTAAGTCACCATCACCACACAGACAGTAAACATAATGATCAATCACATCAGCAGTATCTGAGTTTACCTGAGCACCCATAAACTTACTTGCCATCGAAAAACCAACTGCGTTTGCCACACCCTGACCAAGTGGTCCTGTTGTGATCTCCACACCAGCAGTATGTCCAAACTCAGGGTGTCCTGGAGTAAGTGAATCTAGTTGACGAAATTGTTTGAGATCTTCTAACTCTAAACCATATCCCCAGAGATAGTAGAGTGAATAGATAAGCCCTGTTCCATGCCCACCTGAGAAAACTACTCTGTCACGGTTGAGCCATGAAGGGTTTTTTGGGTTGTGTTTTAAATGCTCACTAAGCACCACTGCGATATCTGCAAGTCCCATAGGTGCACCTGGGTGACCACTGTTTGCTGCTTGTACCATATCTGCTGCTAAAAATCTTATACTGTCTGCCATTTTCTGACGCATTGCATTGCTCATATTCTATCCTGTTATTGGTTTTTATGTCTGTTTATATATTTGTTGAGTAATCCTAAGAGCTCTTTTTTGAGTGGCTCATCAAAACTACTCATCTCTTGTGTAAGTCCATCTGCCAAAAGATTTGCCTCACACATACTCTCTTCTAAGCCCAAGATCGTAACAAAAGAGTTTTTATCTCCATCATTGTTTGTAAGTTTTCCTGCTTCCTGGCTTGATTGTGTAACATCTAAGATATCATCTTGTATCTGAAACAAAAGCCCAAGCTTTATCCCAAACTCATACAGCTTCTCAGCCACTTCTTCACGACCTACAATGATAGCGCCCATTTTCATTGAAGCTGCTATAAGTTTTGCTGTTTTGTTAGTATGAAGAAGTTTGATATCTTCTACCTTTAAAGGGGTATTCTCAAAGTAGCAATCTATCGCCTGACCAAGCACCATACCATTAAGACCACCGTTGTGTGCAAGTTCTCTTATGAGCTTCACACGGGTTGTATCTGAAAAAGGAGCATTGCTAAGTACCTCAAAGGAGTAGGTGTTTAGTGCATCTCCAACCAAGATCGCTGTCACCTCATCAAAGCTGACATGCAGTGTTGGCTTTCCACGACGAAGCGGAGAGTTGTCCATCGCAGGAAGATCATCATGGATCAGTGAGTATGTGTGAAGAAGCTCTATAGCAAACGCAGCATGGTAAGCGCTCTGTATCATAAGTGGATTGTATGCTTTTACAACACCCAACAGCAAAGCAGGACGAAAACGTTTTCCACCAGCTACAAGCATATTTTGCAGGGCATCCTGATAAGTTGGATGAAAACTTTGTGATTGTGGTAAATTATCTAATAAAAACTGCTCAAAATTTTGCATGTGGAATTATATGCCCTTTTTACTTAACTTTGACAAAAAATTCAAAATCATTTCTCTCAAAAAGGAGATAAAGCTCTTTTTCACGTTGAGAGATGATTTTTGTAAGCTGCGTTTGGGTTTTAATATCTTCTTGATTTGCCTGAAGGAGTTTGTCTCCAAGTTTGAGTTGATACTTTTGTGCTTTGGGTTCTATTTTTACTATTTTGAGATTTTTATCAAAATGAAGTCCTAAAAACTCCATAAAGGTATCGCTTCTCTCCCCTCCACCCATACGTTTTGTTGTCACAACCTTAAAACTCTTCATCTTAGAGTCACGCTTAATTTTGACTCTATGGTGTGAACCTACTTTACAAAAGAGTATATCTCTCATAAGTTTTGCAGCACTTTTAACCCTTTTGCCATCATACTCTACTATCTCATCGCCAACCAAAAATGGATTAGCTTTTAAAAAAGGGTTAATTGCAACAACAAAAATTTTATTCTCTTTGTCATCTATTCTAATCCCTATGTCTGAGTACTCAACTTTTTGTGTTTTTAAAAAATGATCAATATACTCTTTTTCAATAATCCCACGAGGTGTTACTATCCCCTCAAGAGAACAGCAACTTGTAAGTAAAACAGAGGGTATCTGAAGAGGTTCTGAAAATGTTGCTAATTTGTTAAGCCCAATTTGATGTTTTTTGATCCGTCCCTCAATTGCTCTTTTTGCATCAACACCAGCAACACCAAGTGCAAGATGATAATTGATAACAAAAGGGTATTGAAAACCTTTCTTATCTTCCACAAGATAAAGAGATAAAAAAGGATCATATTTTAAAATTTTTGCACGAGGTTTTTTTAAAGAGTAGATAATTCTTTTGTGCTTAGCAACACTCAAATAGAGTTTACCATTGATTATGGAGTGTGAATCTTTGATCTTTTGTTTACAAGAGTTGTAACCACCTTTACAAGCATAAAGGTTAAAAAAAAGGAGTGTAAGTGCTAGAAATAGGCGAAACACCTATTTCATCCCACCAAAAGGGTTTGCCATGCCACCGAGCATTCCCATTGCTGATTGTTGTTGGTTTTGTTGCACCATTTTGTTGGCATCATTAATAGCGCCAATTAGTAAAATTTGCAGAGAGTCTTTATCTTCTAAGAGCTCATCATCAATACTAAGATCGATCACTTCACCATTTCCATTGACACTAAGCTCAACCATACCGCCACCAGTTTTTACACTAAAAGTTTTGTTTGCAAGTTCATCTTTAAGCTTTTGAGCATTTTCTTGCATCCCCTCAAGCATTTTACCTAAATCACCCATATCACCAAACATTAGATACTCTCTACGATCTCATCTATATTGTTCTGATCATTTAAAAGAACAACTGTTGGTTTGTAATTTTCTAACTCAGCCTCAGTGTATGTCGCATAGGCAACAATAATCACTTTGTCACCTGGATGCACTTTACGGGCTGCAGCACCATTGAGACAGATATCACGTTTACCACGCTCACCCAAGATAATATATGTTGTAAAACGCTCACCGTTGTTGATATTAAGAATCTCAACTTTTTGTCCAACTCTCATCTTTGAAGCTTCTAAAAGCTCTTCATCGATAGTAATAGAACCTACATAGTTAAGATTTGCATCTGTTACTGTAGCACGGTGGATCTTACTATAAAGCATCTCTATAGTCATAGATCTGTCCTACATTCCCATCTGTTTTTTCATATCAGCAGGAGAGATTGGCTCATCCCACATCTCAGCATCGATAACAAACTCTTCAACAACATTACCACCAAGAATATGCTCTTCTACGATTCTGTCTATTTTCTCTTTTGTAAGCCCCGCATACATAGTATGACCAGGTTCTACTAGCATTACTGGTCCCATTTGACAACGGTTCATACAAGATGTACGGATAGGTTGAACTGTTCCCATAATCCCTTGTTGCATTAAAGATTGTGCAAGGTATTGAAAAAGATCCTGTGTTTGTGGTGTTACACATGATGGTTTTGGCATACCTGGAGGAGCTGATTGCTCACATTTAAATATATAATAAGCTGGTTGAGGGATTCCCATAAAAGCTGTCCTTAAATTTTTTGTGAAATTATAGCAAAATTTCGCATCAATTTTCTAAGTGATGTGAAGAAGTTTTGTTTTTTAAGGATTCAAGAGAGTTTTTGGATATAATTTCATAAAAAATCAGGATAACTCTTTGAAAAAAATACTTTTTTTAACACTACTTATCTCTTCTCTCTTTGCAGAATCTCAACTTTATTTAGGTGCCGGGTATAACTATTACAATGAACAATATACAAATAATAGTATGGAGTCTGTCTCATTATCTGACAACGGTTTTACTCTAAAAGTTGGCTATGGTGAAAGAAAAGCCTATGCTGTGGAATTTTCAGTAGATTATATTGACCATGCTGATTATAGTGCAACACCTATCATTGGGCATGCAAAATACGGCTTTAATGTAGCGATGCTCAAAGCATTTGATTTTGATATTTATCTCTACCCTTACCTAAAAGTTGGAATGGGTACAGGTATCTTAGATAATTTTGGCGAAGCAGAAAAATCTCTTCAATTTGGTTCTTTCAACCTTGCAGGGGGAGTTTTTATCCCTATTGATAAAACCTTCGATATCGAAATCTCTTATGACTACAGATATACTACATATCAAAAGGAAAACTCAGATTTAGAGACAAATAATAAATCAGATGTAAACTGTATCTATATTGGTATTAATACTAGATTTTAGCAATAAAAGTTAAAATAGCTGTTAATACCTTATTGCGTATATGATCTTGCTCGATAAAAAGTTCGTGGTATGCACCATGAAAAAGATACAAATCACAGCGAGAAGCTTTTTGACAAAATTCTTGTTGAGGCTCAAGATTTACTATCTTGTCATCTTCTGCCTGCAGCAATAAAGTTGGTATGGTCACTTCAGATGCCAACATCACACTTAAATGTGAACCCTTACAAGCTTGTACAACCCAAGCTACACTTGGCCCTCCTAGCTTTGTATTAGGGTCATTTTCATACACTTTATTCATCAATTCAAAACGTATTTTTGAGTGTGTTAAAAGATTTTCATCAAAGTTTTTATCCTCTTTATCGTATGACTCTTCCCCTATAATGTAACGCTCTAGATTGTTTTTGCGCTTCTCTATCAACTTACACATTGCTTGACTCCAAGAAGGCTTTATAATCTCTGGTTGATGCATAGGAGAGCTTAAAACCAAAGCATCAAAATCTTTTTTGTATGTCTCTACATATAAAGAAGCGATAGCTCCACCCATGGAGTGTCCTATAAGAATCATCTTTTTATCTTTTTTTACAATCTTTTTAACAAAAAAACGCAGATCTTTGACATAGTCTAAAAAATCTTTAACATACCCTATCTGAGTATCTTCTAAAAGTCTTTGGGAATACCCCTGCCCTCTATGATCAAGGATATACACACTATACCCATTTTGATACAGATCATAGATAAACTCTTGATACTTTACCATCCCCTCTGTTCTTCCACTAGAGATTACAAGTGTTGCTTTTGCATTGGGATGTTGAAATACTTTATAGGCAATTTTCACACCATCAAATGAAGAAAAATAATGAAGCTTGTGTTTTATAAAAAAAGGGTTGATTTTCTGAGTAAATTTTATTGATAGCTCACCCTCTTGGGTGATTTTATAATGTTTATCTACATAATTGTAACTTTCAAATCCATACAAAAAAGAAAAAGCTACAAAGAATATACATAATATCTTTTTCAAAGGTGTAAAAGCTCTCTTACAACTTCTCTATCATCAAAAGGGAATTTTTCATCATAGATGATCTGATAACTCTCATCCCCTTTCCCTAAAATAACTACCACTTCATCTTCTTCTTGAGCATCAAGTGCCATCTCTATCGCTTTTTTACGATTGAGCTCCACCACCACTTCACTTTGATCTTCGATACCTGCTAAGATATCTTGCACTATCGCCTCTGGATCTTCATGACGGGGGTTATCTGATGTAATAAACACCTTTTTTGCAAGTGAAGCCGCAACTCTACCCATGAGTGGACGTTTTTGCTTATCTCTATCCCCTCCAGCACCAAAAACAACTAAAAGCTCTTTTTCTTTAAGAGCATTGAGTACTTGCTGCATCCCATCTGGAGTGTGAGCAAAATCTACAATCACATTTGGAGCCTTACACACCTGCTCCATTCTGCCACTCACTCCTGCAAAGTTATCTACCACATCTGCTATCTCTTCAAGTTTTTTATCTGTGATGAGATGTGTAGCTGAGATAGCTGCCATAAGGTTGTAAAGATTAAAAAAACCATGCAAAGATGCAGTAAAAGGAACTATCTCTTGAAAATGCTGAATAATACCACTGCTGCCATCATTAAGTGAGTATGCCATTAGTTTGTATGTAGCTGGATTTTCTATCCCGTATGTGTAGGCATTTTTAAAGTTAAACTTAGCACGGGACTCATCTTTATTGATAAGTTTTTTTCCTTCATCTTGGAAAAAAGAGTTTTTCACATAGATATAATCTTCTATTGTTTTGTGAAAATCAAGATGATCTTGTGTTATATTTGTAAGGATTTTGAGCTCAAAATCAAGCCCTTCGATACGTTTTTGCACTATGGCATGGGAGCTTACTTCCATAATGAAGTATTCACATCCTGCTTCTACTGCCTGATAGATATGACGGTAGGTGTTGAGTACTGATGGAGTTGTAAGCGATTTGCCCTCTACAACTTCATCATTCATAAAAAGTCCGCGAGTTCCTTGAAATGCAGCTTTGTATCCAAGATCAAGCAAAAAAGAGTAGATCGCACTTGCAGTTGTAGTCTTGCCATTTGTTCCTGTAATACCTACAATCTTGATCTTATCAACTAAAAAAAGTGAAGCGATATCTTCTATCTTTATGATAGAGTGGGCATTGTTCTCTTTTGCGTTTTGAAGATACTTCTCATTTTGACTCGTTAAGACAAATGCAGTCTCACTGTCACACTCTTGAGAATTTTCTGTTACATACTTGTATGCTTGTTCTGGTAGTGCTATTTTCACTTTACTTTTGCCTTTGTTTTTGAGAGTTTTTTAAGAAGTTTGTGAAGCAATTTTTCATTTGGGTAGATACTAAGAGCATTTTCCAAGTAAGTAAGTGCCATCTCTGCAAAACCATGATCCATCAATTTTTCAAGAAAATCTAAAAAATCCTCTTTTTGAGTAATAATTACACGGGTAGAGAACATAATATTTTCAAAAGTTTCTCTAAAAGGTGCACCACCATCTAAAAGCTGTTTAAAATCACTATAAAGAATTCCATCTTCATACTCTAAACGCTCACGTAGCGGCTCTGCAAACACTTCTGAAAGCTTTTCTAGCGATCCATCCATAGTCTGGAGTATCTCTTCCATAATTAGATCTGCTTGTTCTTGATTTTCCTCTTTTAAAATCTCATAATAATCAAAAAGTGCCTCAGCACCACCCTCTCCACTCATAGCCATCTCAGAGAGGATCACACCATTGTATGCCTCTTTTGAGTTAGGATAGTTTTGCAAAACCTGTGCAAATTTTTCAAGTGCAGTCTTGTAATCAGCTCTGCTAAAACTCTCTTTTGCCTGTGTTAGGATCTTATATTTACTTATATTGCTCATAGTTTTCTTTACAGGTTGTCAATATCGTTTTCCATACCAACAGGAACGTTAACAACACACAATTCAGGGTGTATATCCATTCTTAACTGACGTTCAACTCCATACTTAAGCGTACTACCACTACTAGCACAACCTATACATGCACCTTTAAGTTGCACATATACTTTAGAATTTTTCACCGTAATAAAGTCAATATCACCACCATCAAGTGCCAATGATGGGCGAACTTTATCTATTACAGCTCTTACTGGTTCTAGTAACTCTTCATCTGAAAATGGAATCATCTCTGTCCTCTTTATCTTCGTTTATTATTTAGTAACCATAAAATATGACATTATCCCTTAACAAGTGATAAAAATTTTAATTAGATACCTATTTTTAGTCTACTAAAGCTAATGCTTCATAAATATATGTTGGTTTTCTCATTCCAACTAGTACAAAATCTATCACCTCTTGTTCTAAGAGAAATTTCAAAGCACACTCTTGAAGCTTCATACTACACCCTTCAAACTCCTGCTTTAGTTCTTTTTTTGTTTTTTGTGCACACTCATAAGCTACCATCTGTCTATAGTGTATAAAAAATCTATCAATATATTCAAGCATTGTTTCAAGATACTCTACTTCTAATTGCTCTAAACTTTTTTTTATATGTGGAAGAATCTGAGCATATAAAAAAGTATCAAAATCCCCTATCCATCCAAACTTATGTTTATTTTCATCAAGTTGTTCTAAAAGATTATAAACACTTCGCAGTGTATCGTTATCACATATCTCTAAGAGTTCATTGAGTTGATGATAATACTCGTGGCTTTGTTCATACTCTCCCAAACGATACATTTGATTGTTTTTTTGAGCATTTAAAGGACGATTTGACAAAACTCTAAGTCCATGTTTTTTTGCCCAAGAAGCACATTTGAGTCCCTCTTGTTCTAAAATATTAATAGGAACTTCTATTGTTGTAAAACTATGAGTTTGATTTCCTGCTGCTTCACTTGCTTTATCTGCTAATACAATCAAGTCTTCATAAGGTAAAAATTCAGGATCATTTTGTGGCTTTGCAAAGGCATTTGAACTTATACCATAAGAGCCTATACGACCCTTTTGTACTTCCTCTTCAAGTGCTACAAATGCTTCATAGATTCTTTCGTACATTGTATCAAGCATCTCATCTCTATGTGCATTTTTATTGAGTGCATCATAAATAAAATACTCAGGATTATGGATAAGATAACAATCAATATGGCTGCGTTGTAGTCTCTCTAATGATTGTTCTAGTTGATCTCGCATAAATGAAGGAGCGATAGAGTGATAACATACTTCACTAAACTCTACTACACCTTCAAAGTTTTTCTCTTTATGACGGTGCATAGTTTCACCTTGAATATAACCATATTTACTTACGATTTCCACACTATTTCTCTTCTCATCACCAAAAGAGTTTAACACAACTGCTATAGCTCTCTCTGATGCACCATCCATATAGTTTGTAGACGTATCTATTAGTTTAATGCCCGATTCGATAGCCTCTTTGAGTGCCTGAATATGTGTTGGATTTGTATCTGTGATTCTGTAAGTTCCAAATGCGAAATTACTCATAAAAAAACCTTTGCTTTAAAGTATTTTAGAATTGGGAAGTTAGAGAGATAAACGCAGCAAAAAGCTGCGTTTGAAGATAGATGAATTATACTAATTCAATAAATGCCATTGGTGTAGCATCACCACGGCGGATTCTTGTTCTTGTAATTCTAGTGTAACCACCATTACGCTCTACATAATTTGGAGCGATCTCATTTACAAGTTTCTTTGTAGCTTCTTTACTTTGAAGCGCAGCAAATACTGCTCTATGTGCATTTGAGTCATTCTTACCAGCAGTTGTGATAAGTTTTTCAATATATGAACGTAACTCTTTAGCTTTTACAGCAGTTGTCTCAATCTTACCATGTTCAATTAACGAAATACTAAGGTTCTTAAGTAAAGCAGCACGGTGTGCACTTGTACGACCTAGTTTACGATATCCATGACGATGTCTCATATCTTATTCCTTACTTTGCCTTACTTAGGCTTCTATTTTCTTTTTTAATGCAGCAACTACATCATCAGCTAAATCAGCACCAACTGAAAAACCAAATTCTTGAACTTTTTCTACGATCTCATCGTAAGATTTTTTTCCAAGATTTTTAACATTTTTTAAATCGTTTGTACTCATTAGTACAATCTCACCAATAAGTTTGATGTTTGAGCGATCAAGACAGTTAAAACTACGTGCACTTAAACCTAAACTATCAATGTGAGTAGTTAGTTTTTTCAAATCTGGTGACTCTTCAACTCTTTCAATAGTTGTTGGAGCTTTGATGCTAATCTCAGAATTAAACACAGCAAGTTGTGCATACATAACTTCTAAAGAGTTTCTAAATGCATCTATTGGTGCAATTTGACCATCAGTTTTGATGTTCATAACAACTCTTTCAAAGTTAGGGTTGTCTTCAACAAGTACATTCTCAATAGAATAAGTTGCACTTCTTACAGGTGTAAAGTAAGCATCAAGAGCGATATAACCATCTTCTAACTCTTCATAAGTATCTTCACTAGCAACATACCCGATACCTTGTGCTATCTTAATACTAAAGTTTAGCGTAGAATCTTCATTCAAAGTTGCAAGATGAGCATCTGGAGTTACTATCTCAACATCTTCATTACTAAGATCTGCACCAGTAATAGTACACGGTCCTGCAAAGCTGTAGTTAATCTCAGCTTCTGTTGCATCGTTGTTTAGTTTAAAGCGAATCTCTTTAAGATTTAAGATAAAATCTGAAATATCTTCAAGCATACCACGAACAGAGTCAAACTCATGCTTAGCACCCTCAATCTTAATAGCAATCGGTGCATAACCAACTGAGCTGCTTAATAAAAAACGGCGAAGTGGATGAGCTAAAGAGATAGCATATCCCGTTTCAAACGGATATGCCATAATATTAGCTTCATTCTCACTAATCTGTTCTACCTCGAACTCTTGAGGAGCAAGTGGAGTAGTTTTAATCTTTTTCATATCTTTTACGCCTTTTATTAGTTACTATTTAGAGTAAAGCTCAACGATTAAACGTTCTTCAACTGGAATCACAACCTCTTCACGCTCAGGTAAACGAGTAAAGATACCGAATTTTTTATCAGCATCGATGTCAACCCATGGAGCTAAACCTGTTTGGTTTGTAAGTTCTAAAGCACGAACAACTTGTACATTGTTTTTACTTGCTTCTTTTACTTCGATCTTTTGACCTGGTTTTACACGGTAAGAAGGGATGTCCACTTTTTTACCATCAACAAGGATGTGACCATGTGTAGTAAGCTGACGAGCGAATCTACGAGTAGATGCGAATCCCATTCTGTAAACTACATTGTCAAGTCTTTGCTCGATAAGTGTAATAAGGTTTGTACCTGTATTTCCATCACGACGTTTTGCTTCAGCAAATAGTGCACGGAATTGTTTCTCAGAAACACCATACATGAATTTTGCTTTTTGTTTCTCATTGAGTTGTAAACCATACTCAGAAACTTTTTTACGACGTTGACCATGTTGACCTGGACCATACGGACGCTTTTCTAAAGCAGACTTACCTGCTAAACGACGCTCACCTTTTAAGTTAAGGCTTACTCCAAATCTTCTTTCGATTTTTTCTACTGGACCTCTATATCTTGCCATCAGTAATCTCCTTAAACTCTACGACGCTTAGGTGCGCGACAACCGTTATGTGGTAATGGTGTAACATCTTTCATAAATGTAACACGGATCCCTTCAATAGCACCTACAGATTTAACTGCAGTCTCACGTCCTGAACCTGGACCTTGAACTTTGATACCAAGCTCTTTGATACCATGTACTTGTGCTTTCTCAACAGCAGCTTCAACAGCAGCTTGTGCAGCAAATGGAGTTGATTTTTTAGAACCTTTAAATCCTAAAGAACCAGCAGAACTCCAAGCGATCATATTTCCCATCTCATCAGTAATTGTTACTAATGTGTTGTTGAATGATGCTGCGATGTGGATGATACCACGAGAAATATTCTTTTTTACAACTTTTTTTCTAACAGCTTTTCTTTTTGCCATCTATAATTCCTTACGCTGCGCCGACAGTTTTACGTTTACCCTTACGAGTACGCGCATTTGTCTTAGTTTTTTGACCACGAACTGGAAGACCACGACGGTGACGAAGACCACGGTAGTTACCTAAATCCATAAGTGCTTTAATATCCATTGCAACTTTCTTACGAAGATCACCCTCAACCATATGGTTTGCACGGATTTCGTTAGTGATTGCAGCTACATCAGCCTCATTGAGTTCATAAACTCTTTTGTTATAGTCGATACCTGTTGCATCTAAAATCATGCGTGAAGTATGAAGACCAATTCCATAGATGTACGTTAAACCGTACTCAATTCTTTTCTTTTTTGGTAAATCAACACCAGAAATACGAGCCATGGTTATCCTTGTCTCTGTTTATGTTTTTTAACTTTGCAGATTACTCTTACAATGCCTTTTCTTTTGATAACTTTACAGT
>JAMORZ010000060.1 GCA_027063295.1 Sulfurimonas sp. | reverse complement strand
AGCTGCAACACTAGTAGGATGTGGTGGTGAAACACCAGCACCAGCAGAACCAGCAACAACAACTTTTGGTTGTAAACAAGAGAATGTACCTGCTCCTAAATGGACATGTGTTCCTATGATGGAAGGCGCTTATGCTGGTGTTGGTATTGCTGAAAAAAGTGCAGCTGGTATGGGTCACATGCGTAAAGTAGCACTAATGAATGGTCGTTCAGATCTTGCTCAACAAATCAAAGTTGAAGTAAAATCAAGAATGAAAGGTTTTACTCAGACAACTGGTTCTGGTGATAGTGAAACTGTAGACAAAATGACTCAAGCTGTTGATGATCAAATGGCTAAAGTAAGTCTTGCTCGTTCAAAAGCGGTTGACTTTTGGCAAGCACCTTCTGGTAACATCTATCTTTTAGTTACAGTTCCTGAAGATTACATCAATGAAAAAGTTAAAGCAACAGCAAAAACTAGTCTAAAAAATGACAATGCTTTATGGCAACAATTCCAAGCATCAAAAGCTTTTGATGCTATGGACGCAGCTTTAGATAAGTAATGAAAATAGTACAACTATTAATAGTTGTACTATTTCTATCTTTTGCAGCATGTTCTTCTTCTCCCGCACCTAGAAATCCTAATGTAGCACCTGTATGGGTAATTACTCCGAGTATGGACGGATATCGTGGTGCAGTTGGAGTAGCTGGAAGAACTTATGATCAGTCTATCTCAACTCAGAGAAAGCTTGCTATAAAACGTGCGTTAGATGAACTTTCACTTCAAACAAAAGTTAAAGTAAAACTTCATATGACAAAAGAAGAAGTAGTTACAAACTCACAAGCTTCAATGCAAACACATGACCAAAGTACTTATAGTGCAAATGCTAGTATAACTGCACACATTCAAGATGCTTGGATGGATAGAAGTTCTCATGAACTCTATATATGGATGGTACTAGATAAATAATAAAAGGAAACACTTGAAACTTACATTTTTACTCACTGCTACATTAGTAGCATCAAGCTCTTTGATGGCAACTTCTATATTTGGTGAAACCCACAAAGGATGTGCTCCAACAAAGCAAGAAGCACTCTATACACTAAGCGGTAATATACAGTCTAGAATTAGCACGTATATTGAACAAACAGTTGTTGTAAGTGGTGATGATAATGTTAAGTCTAAGGTTTCTGATTATACAAGTTCTGCAACAAATCTTTCTCTTGTAAATATAGAATATACAAAAGAGGGAGAAAATATTTGTGCAGTTGTTCATAAAGATGATCAGGTTAGTAACACTAACAAACTCCTCAAACAAGCACTTCTCTATGATGTTAAAAATCTACCAACAGATACAGATGCAAAAATAGAAAAGCTTTCTACATGGATATCAAATATCAAGCAACTCTCTTTTTTAATACCTGCTTTTTTAAATGAAAAAAATACAGATAAAGAGCAAGCGATTTTAAATAAGAAAGAGAAAATCTTTACCGATTTATATACTGATACTATCGCTTACTCTGACTCACTGTTTTTCAAAAGTTGTAAATCAACAGCCGAAAAAGCAAAAATAGCATTAAATAAAGAACTTTTTTTGAATGGACAGAAGGATGAGAAAAAAGGCTTTTTAGATAGCATCACATCTATTTTTAGTTCTGATGATTCAACGAAAATGTTAGATATATTTGATGCACAGATTATAGAAGTGAAAAAAGATGGTGATATCTGTTTGATGATAAAAAAAGAGGAACTTCTTCAAATTACTCAAAAAATGTATGCAGATGCAATGAGAATAAGTGAAAAAAGTCTTTCCAATGATCCAGTAAAAAGATATAAAAATATTCAAGATAATCTTTATGAGCAACTCGATGTAACAAAGGCACTTATAAAACTCTTCCCAGATGTTTATAAGTCAAATAACTTTAATCAACTTAATGAAAAAAGAAAATTATTAGTAGATATTCAAGCTAAAACATATCCTCAATATGTAGAGTTTCATGTAAATGGTGCAGAAAATATAGTAATCATGCTAGATAATAAAAAAGTTGAAAATAACAAAAAGTATTTTATTAAAGATGGGGATCATAGTTATAAAATAACTGCTAAAGGGAAATGTCCATTAAGTGATACTTTTGATGTTGATCTGTTTGAAAATGAGACTGTTTCACAAGATTTAGAGGGGCAAACTTATCCAACTGTTATATTTTTAACAGATAAAGAGCCTAATATCGTTATAAATGGGCAGATTATAAAAGCAAATATGGCTGAGACTATCAAACAGTGTAAGGGTGAGGCTAGATACGTTGTT
>JAMORZ010000059.1 GCA_027063295.1 Sulfurimonas sp. | reverse complement strand
GTAAATCCAAAAACCGGTGAAGTAAAAAGCATCACTATAGATGGGCATAGACTCAAAAATATCTTTAAAACCAACATACGCGTAGCAAGAAGTGTCGGCAGATACAAGCAGCAACGAACGGGAAAGTTTACTGAGTACTGGCGCTACATCGGAGGGCTGAGTGAAAACCCCCGTAATGGACACCTTGCAAAAAATGGCATGGTGCTGCACCGTGATGACCCGTGGTGGAGTACAAACTACCCACCAAACGGCTGGGGATGCAAGTGTCGTGTAAGAGCCTACTCAAAAAAGCAAATTGAAAAAAGAGGATGGAGTGTAGCAAAAAGTGGTGGAAAAAGCATTGCACAAAAAGAGTGGGCTTATGATATAGGAGCAGGAAGCAAAGTTGCAAAACTCTCAAAGATAGATCTTGACTCTAGCCTTGCAAAACTCCCAAAAGCCTCAAAAAACAACGACTATGCAAAGCTTTCAGATGCAGAGTTACTTGATACATTTTACAAAAAGATGGGTGTAAAAAAAGGGGAGATGTTTGTAGATAAGGTAGGAGACCCGATGCTTATAGATGATAGTCTCTTTACAAGCCATACAGGACACTCTAAGATAACAAAAAAAGATAGACACCTCCTTATAGATGAGATGATACCGACTATAAAAGAACCGGATGAGATATACCTTGAGTGGGATGAAAAAGCCTCACGGCTTGTTAAAAAGATGTTTCGCTACATTACGCTCAATGGCAAGAAAAAGGCTGTTATGGCTATATTTGAATACTTAAAAGACAAAACACAAGGAGTGAGTCTTTACCTGCTTGAGAGTGAAAAAGTTGTGGATAATAAAAGGTTTGAGAAGTTGATTTATAAGAAAGAGGACTAGATGCCAGATTCGCCTTACCTTTACACGATGTGGCATATCATTGCTCATTTCGTAAGGCATATCCTCTTTGTATATGAAAATTATACCATAAAGTGAGAGAAAATGAGATTAGAAGTAAACATAAAAATGCAAGGCGTAGAAGAACTCGAAGCTGCCCTTGCCAAGCTTTCGCACAAAGCACAAAACCTCGCACCGGTGTTTGGCGACCTTGGAAACACGCTCACACAAGGTATAGAAGAGAGTTTCGATAGTGAGAAAAGCTATGACGGCACAAGCTGGGAAGCACTCAAACCATCCACACTTGCCTACAAACAAAAGCACGGAGGCTCTAAGATACTCCAAAGTGGTGAGAGCAACCTCTATGAGAGCATAGCCTACCATGCCGACACAAACTCACTCACTGTCGGAGTAAACGCCTACAGCGATGATGGCTACCCCTACCCGCTTGTACATCAGTTTGGAACAACAAAAGCAGGAAGAGATAAAAAAACAACCATACCGGCAAGACCTTTTTTGCCGGTTGATGAAGATGGGAATGTATATGGGGAGGTTAAAGAGGAGCTGCTGGAGCTTTTAGATGAGTATTTGTCGGAGTTATAGGGTGTCCACTTTTATGAACACCCTATAAAAAGATAGAGTTTATCTGGTGTCGTTAGTAGCTACATCAGATTGTATGTATAACTACTACCGTCAAAGCTAACACTCCAGTAAACATCTGTATACTTTTGAAGTCTGAAACGAGATGTTTTGTCATTTCGTAATCTTCCAAGCTTATTAAGCAGTGTACTTTGGTTTAAGCCATCTGGATGTTTATGAAGCATATCCCTTACTGCATCTATAAAAACAACTTCTGCCTCAGTCTCTGTCGCATCTCTCATCTGTGTAATGGTCGTTTTTGATGTATGAACATTGGTTACATTGTGTACTGTCGGTTTTTGCTGTTTTAAAAGCTCAAGTATCTGTAACTGTGTTTGAGCCATAAGCTCTAAAGATGGAGCTAAAATCTCCACAAATGCCTTAAGCTCATTTGAGTTACCTCTGCTTTGTAACATATACTGCTTCTCTATCTCTATGAAATAATCTCGCACCTCTTTACCCTTTTTTGACTGACTCATCATAGCGATATGCTTGGCTGACTCTAAGGTTAAGATATATTCGATACTATCGAACTTTCCACCTACCCCCTTTTGGGGGACGGTGATATAATCTCTCTCTTTTACCAATCCTGCTCTGCTTATTTGAGCTTTTACCCAGTCTGAAAAATCTTTTTTAATCTCCAAACTTTTATGAAGCTCTCTTGCATTGACCGCATTTGTTTGGGTACCATTGATGTTTTGTTGCGAAATTGTTATAATTTTCATTCGCTTATCCTTTTAAGTTGAATTGTAGAGGTTTACTCCCATAAACACTCTATAGGGCTATCTCAAGATAGCCCGAAG
>JAMORZ010000058.1 GCA_027063295.1 Sulfurimonas sp. | reverse complement strand
ACTCAAAAAACTCCAAAACCTAGCTTAGACTAGTTTTTCAAACTACTCATGGCACACATCTTTTTGTGCCATGATTTTGAGTTCACTACAACTAAAACCAGCTTCTCTCCTTGCTTCTATATTTAAATCATCTGGTCGTAAAAATCCCCTTGGATAGTACTTTTTAATTATCTCAAAATAGACTTCTCTATCAATATTTTGTTCTTTACAAGCATACTCAAACCAGATATCTCCTTTTTTTACATGATCTATCTCTTCATCCAATATGATCTTTAAAGATGAAATAATCTTCTTTATCATCTCATCAGATGGAAGTTTTTGTAGTTTTTCAAGTATCATCGGAGTTGCGTCCAATCCATTTGCTTCTAGATAGCGTGGTACAACTGCCATTCTCTCTAAAAAAGAGTGTTGTGTTTTTTGACTTGCTTCAAAAAGTGCATTGTGAACAGTTACATCACCATAGTTGGCACCAAGCTCTTCTAAAAGCTTCTCTATCATCATAAAGTGTCGCACCTCATCATCTGCAACAACAAGCCAATCATCATAATACTGTTTTGGCAACCCTCTAAATCTATATGCCGCATCAAGTGCCAAATCAATCGCTGAGTACTCAATATGAGCAATAGCATGAAGAAGATTTATCTGCCCCTGTTTAGTTGTAAGGTTTTTACGTTTTACAACATCTTGAGGTGCAACAACCTGACAAAACTTTGCATAAGATGGTGTTGTAAAACAGATCACTTCATCTTCACTCTCAAAAGAGAGTTGCTGTGTTTTATACAGAGCATAAAACTGCTCAAAGTGCTCTATTTTCTCTGCTGGTTTTGATATTTGTAATATTTTTGCTAGTTCTTTATAAAAATTCATAAACAAATAATGCTATAATCCCGCTAAAAAAGAGATAAGAATGACAATTAAAACGCAACCAATGGGAGCATACCAGACAAACTGCTACATTGCCACTGTTGATGGGAAAGATTTTATCATCGATCCAGGAGTGGGTGCGACACAATGGGTAAAAGAAAATGTAACAAACCCCGTAGCTATTCTCAATACCCACGGACATTTTGATCATGTATGGAGCAATGCAGAGCTACAAAATGAACTTGGTGTAAAACTCTATACACCACAAGGGGATGTGATGCTCCTTAGTAGTAGCTCTTGGATGCCAGATCTTCCACCATCAACTCCTGATGTAGAAGTAAAACCAAACGAAACTTTTGACTTTGATGGTGTAAAAGTTACCTTTCATCATTTTCCTGGTCATTGCCCAGGGTGTTCTATGATAGAGATAGAAGATGCTATCTTTAGTGGAGATTTTATCTTTGAGAGAAGTATAGGCAGATGTGATTTTCCCTACTCAAGCCCACAAGATATGAAACAATCACTCCAAAGGTTTAAAACTATCCCTTATGACAAAACACTCTACCCTGGTCATGGTGGCACAACAACTATCAAACAAGAGCAACAACACACTGACTACTGGATCGCTACATTATGAGTTTTGATGCACGTGCTAAAGAGTGGGATAAAAAAGATATGCGAGTTCAAGGTGCTAAGATCATCGCAGATGCTATTATGCAGCAGATACCACTCCATAAAAAGATGGAACTTTTAGACTTTGGTGTTGGAACAGGTCTTTTAGGATTTACTCTTGCACCTCATGTAAAGCAAGTATATGGGGTTGATACATCTGCAGGGATGATAAAAACTCTAGAAGAGAAAAACACCAAAGATCTTTTTATAAAACCTATTCATCAAGATATCATTGCGCAACCCCTTGAGCAAAGTTTCGATGGAGTTGTAAGCTCTATGACACTTCACCATATCGAAGATCTTGAAAAGTTTTTTACACAGATATACAAAAATACAAAAAACGGTGGTTTTCTAGCGATTGCAGATCTTACAAAAGAGGATGGTACTTTTCATTCAGATAATACAGGCGTATATCATTTTGGTTTTGAAAAAGAGTCTCTTGGTGATATTGTCAAGAGATGTGGATTCAAAGATATTAGATTTGATATTATCAACACCATTACAAAACCACATAAAAATTTTGATATCTTTTTGCTCACTGCATCAAAAAAAGAGGATTAGATGGCACTCATAGACTTACAAAACATTTCAAAACACTATTCAGCACAACAAATACTCTGTGAGATCAACTTTCATGTTGATGAGGGTGAACGTATTGTTATCATCGGTAAAAATGGAAGTGGAAAATCTACCCTTATGAAGATAGTCAACGGCACCTTAGATGTTGATGGTGGATCACGCATCATACAAAGAGACCTTGAGGTAAAGATGCTCGATCAGCGACCTGAG
>JAMORZ010000057.1 GCA_027063295.1 Sulfurimonas sp. | reverse complement strand
ACTATTTATGATATCAATATCTCTGTTCACTACGTTTATACTGCTGGTGCATGTTCTTCACCAACACAATGGGCAACAGTTGAAACAGCTGAGCAAAATGGTTCAGTACTGATCGATGTTGGAGTCTCAATACTAGATACAAATATCTCAACTGAACCTATTCGCTACTTTAGACGAAGTATCCAAAAACTCTAATTTAGTTCTCCATTGTAAACCTTTTAATGTTATAATCTATCAAATATAAAAAAAAGGATTTACAATGAATGTATCTTTAACAGGAAGACATTTAGAACTTACTGATGCTATAAAAGAGCATCTGAACACTTCTATTGAAACACTTACAAAATATAATATGGACATCATCTCTGTAAATGCAATCGTATCTGCACAGACAAAAAAGGGAAAAGAGCATTCTGTTGTTGAGTTTGTGATCAACCTTGCACATAAGAACTCTGTTATTATCAAACAAAATGATGAAGATCTCTATGCTGCTATCGATCTTGCAATCTCTCGTGCACAAAAAGCACTTCGCCGTATGCACGACCGTGAAATCACACATCATAAAGTTGGACTCAACGAGGTAAAAGCAGAAAATGTTGATCTTAAAGAGAGTATCCAAGAGCAAGAAGATGAGATCGTTCCAGTAGAGCTTGAACTTTACAAACCTCGTGAAGTTGAAGATGTTTTAAATGATCTCAAAGAGAGTGGAAAAATGTTTGAAATCTTTATCGACAATGAAGACAAAACTCGTGTATTATACAAACGTAACGATGGAAGATTTGGTCTTTACTAGACCAAATCTTCCAAGCCATTAGTGTTTGAAATCCTCTTTTGCTTTTTTAAGTGCAGAAGAAAAATCCATAATCTCTCCACCATATTTTTTTGCAAAAGCTTTTGCATCATCTAACGACTTAAATGCATATTTACTAACACGACTCATAGTTCCTCTTACATCACTACCCACAACATAGTATGCTTCTAAAACAGGAATAAACTTTAGTGATGTTACATCCACAACTTTTGGATTTTCCAATTCAGCACCTTTTGATAAATGCTCTGCGAGACAATGGATCGAACAATATTGTAAATTTTTCCCATCTTCTGTAGCCATATAGTTTGTTTTATAAAACTTATTGAGTTTCATACCACATCTAACACAAGAGTTTTTATGCTTTCCTGTTTGCACCAAAGTTGCATCTTTTAGTGCAACACTTTGAAAAAGATGACCCATATGTTTTGCCATTTTTTTATGCTTCTTGCTCTTCTTTTTAACTTCTTTTTTTACAGGAGTTTGTGTAGGTTGTGTTGATGGAGTACACCCAGCAAATAAAGCAATCAAAAGTGCGATACTTAATGTTTTTAACATAAAATGTTCCTTTAGATATATTAGTTTGTGTATGGTATCATAATGGAGATAAATTTTAATAAAAAGGCTTCATTTGAAACAAAAAATAAAACACTATCTCAAAGAGGGGGTAATTTTTCTTCTTGTTATGAGCATATTAGCAAATATTTTAAGTCTATACAATGCACAAACACTTAATAAACAACCTCTTACTCTCAAAGAGATCACTCTTCTCTCAGGTGAGAAGTTTCATATTGATCCTACAAAACCTGTTCTTATCCACTTTTGGGCAACATGGTGTCCTACTTGTAAACTTGAGGCTGACAATATTCAAAGAATCTCAAACTACTACCAAGTTGTTACAATCGCTGTAAATTCTGGAGCAAATGAAGATATACTAAAGTATTTAAAAGAAAAAGATCTCTCTTTTAGAGTTGTAAATGATCAATATGGTATCTATGCCAAAGAGTTTCAAATAGCTGGATATCCAACTACATTTATCTATAATGCAGAACAAAAATTAGTTTTTAGTGAAGTTGGTTATACAAGTTCTTTTGGTTTATGGTTGAGGATGATATGGAGCAGCCTCTAAGCTACTCCATAAGTGTTACTAGTCTTTGATAGTAACTGCATAAGCTTTGTCAGAGAGTGGAACCCACGGACGTTTAATATGCTGTGGACGACGTAGTTTATCATCAGCATTAAGCGGGCGAGTAAGCTGATCTCTCCACCCTTGGTAAATCTTGAAGTTATTTTCATAGTTTACATAGATATCACCTATCTTATCACCAGCTTGTGCAGATTCTAAGATAACTTTTTGGTGCCAACAATGCATACCAGAGATCGGATCTGGATGTGCAGCTGCAACAGCATTTTGCCATGAACCACTTAAACCATCCCACCAAATATTTCCACTATCACGATTGTACTCTGCAAAACGTTTTGTATGGAATGGGTGAATACCATCAACATACTTGAGTTTTCCT
>JAMORZ010000056.1 GCA_027063295.1 Sulfurimonas sp. | reverse complement strand
TTGAGTGTCACTCCCTCTAAAAGGATATCACTCCCCTCAGTAATAGCCGCAGCAACTGCAAAGAAAAATGCACTTGATGGATCAGCAGGAACTCTAATGCTAAGTGGTGAGAGCAATTTTTTCATAGGTTTTATGGTGGTTTTTAGTCCATCTACTTCTATCTCTGCTCCCATACCTGAGAGCATTCTCTCTGTATGATCTCGTGAGAGCTCAGGCTCAGTATAGCTACATTCCCCATCTGCTCTAAGAGCTGCGAGTATCATACACGATTTTACTTGAGCTGATGCGATCTTGCTCTCATAATTGAATGCTTTTAGCGAAGCACCACGGATACTCAGAGGTGCTAAATCTCCATCTTCACGACCATCTATCTTTGCACCTATACTTTTAAGTGGCATAGTAACACGTTTCATTGGACGGCGACGGAGGTATTTATCACCAGTAAGGACAAAATGCCCCTTAGCAGAACTTAAAAGTCCACAAAACAAACGCATCCCTGTTCCTGAGTTTCCACAATCAAGCACTTCAAAACTCTCTTTGATACCATCAGAAGAGATTTTGATAACACTACCATCATCTTCAACTTTTGCACCAAGATTTTTTACTATCTCTAAAGAGTTAAGGGTATCTTCTGCACGAAGAAAATTCTCTATCACACTCTCACCCTCTGCAAGCATTGCAAACATAACACTACGGTGAGAGATAGACTTATCTGGTGCTATCTCAGAGATAGAGAGAGAAAAACTTTTAGCAGGTGTTACAACTACTTTTTGCATTATCTCAAACCTATTGAAAGTTCAGATTCCAATGCACTCAAGATAGACTCCATCGCTTTTGTGATATCTTCCTCTTCAAGTGTTTTCTCATCTGATTGGAGTACAAAACGTAAACTTAAACTTACATTCTCCCCTAAAGTTTCATCTTCATATCTATCTACAGGGTAAAAACGAACTAACTCATCTGTTGCGTTTTTTTCTATAACTTCTTTTACATCTTCATAACTCATACTCTTAGGCATCATAAGACTCAGATCTCTAAAAGAAGCTTGATATTTCGACTTTTGTGTTGCAGTTTTAAGACTATATGGAAGTTTATCGAATTCAAGTTCACACATAAAAGTCACACCAAGATCATAAGCTTTTTCAACTTCTGGGTGTACACGGAACAACTCACCAACACACTCTCCAGCCACATAAACCTGTGCTGATTGGTATGTATGAGAAAGTTTATGTTGTGTTTCATACTGTTTCAATTCGACATCACCAATAATATCAGCAACCTTTTGCACAAAACCACCAAAGTCGATATCTTCAGGTTTACCTGTATTTAAGAGGCTCTCCTGCTCTTTTACACCACTAAATAGAAGAGAAAATCTCAGTGATTCTTCACGTGTTGGTGTAAATACAGAACCTATCTCAAAAAGTTTTACGCAAGCATACCCATTTTTCACATTGTGTGATGCAGCTTTGAGTAAACCTGTTAAGAGTGTAGGTCTTAAAGTATCAAGAGTCTGAACAATAGGATTTAAAAGCTCAAGCTCCTCTTTAGTTGTCTCAAAACCGTATGAGTTAAGTACCTTTTTCTCATCAAAAACAAAATGGATACTCTCAAAGAATCCTGTTGCAGCCGCTTTATGACGATATACACTACGTTTTTTATAAGCAAAATAATCATCTTCTAAACGGTTGTCTTCTTGAAGTATAAAAGGCTTTGAAGGGATATTATCGATCCCAACCATACGTACAATCTCTTCTATCACATCTTGTTTGTTGATGATATCATGGCGGAACTGTGGTACTACAACCACAAACTTATCTGTCGAAGACTTTGATATGTCAAAACCAAGATTTTTTAGTATCTTAGAGATAGTAATCTTATCGATATCAGCACCAATAATCTCATCAATCTCTTGTTTTGTAACAATAACAATCTTATCTTTAAAAGGGTTAGAGATCTCAAGTGCACCACTGAAAGTAGATGAATCTGAATATGCTTCAACCATATCGATACAATAAGAAAGCCCAGCATTTAATGCAGGTTCCGATCCACGAGATGTTTTATAGAACATAGGACCAGCTTCTATCTTATGTTCTGCCATTTTTTTAGAGATAATATCTGGTGGAATATATGAAGCTTCAATAAGGATAGTACCCTCTTGTGACTTCATCTTCGAAGCATCTTCTTGAATGATACCAACAATAGAAGCTTTTGATTTGATCCCATCAATCACTGCAAAACCATTCTCATCTTCAGTAAGCACAACTTTTGCAATGCTATCATTTTCATCTCTAAAGAAGTTATAATCATATGCTCGTAAAATCACACCTGTTGCATGTGTAATATAGAGCATTAAAGATTCGATATCAGCTTCACGTTTCTCTTCTATCTGTGCTAAACGCAATGCTACTATAAATGGTAGTTGAAGGTTCTTTAACTCTACTGCTTTATATTGTAAGTTTACATCCAAATCTTTTTCATGTGTTAAAGAAAGAATTCTTCCGATTCCACGTTTATCATCATTATCAGTAACTGTGTACTCTTTGATTGGTCTGTTAAAAGCTGCTGAGAGATCACGTGCTACACCACGAATACTTAAACAATCTCCACGATTTGCAGTAAGTTCTATCTCTATAAGATCATCATTAAAGACAGCATTAGTTGAAACCTCTTGACCAAGTTCATATTTACCTATACTGCTATCGAGTTCCATAATCCCTTTTCCAAGATCAGGAAGACCAATCTCGCCAGCAGAACAGATCATACCTTCAGACTCAACACCACGAAGTTTAACAGGCTTGATCACAAGTCCACCAGGCATCTGAGCTCCAATTGTAGCGACAACAACATCAAGTCCAGCACGAACATTTGCAGCACCACAAACGATCTGACGAACACTTGTACCTATATCTACTTTACATACATTGAGCTTATCAGCATCAGGATGTTTTTCACACTCGAGTACACGCCCAAAAACAATCTTTTTTGGAATTCTGTACTCTTGAAGTCTATCTACTTCAAGACCTATTGCATTGAAAGTTTTACAGAGCTCATCCGTTGTGACACCCTCAAGGTCTATCCATTCATTTAACCAAGATTTTGTAACTATCATTGAAATTGCTCCAGTAATTTAATATCACCCTCAAAGAGTGAACGTAGATCTCCGATCTGATGGATAAGCATCGCAAAACGCTCTACTCCAAGACCAAAAGCATAACCACTTACATTTTCATAGTTTACTGCTTTAAAAACATTTGGATCTACAATACCACATCCAAGAACTTCTAGCCATCCTGTATGTGAACAAACTCTACACCCTTTTCCTTCACAAAAAACACATGAGATATCAACCTCTGCAGATGGTTCAGTAAAAGGGAAAAATGATGGACGAAAACGTACATCTACATCACCAAACATATATTTTAAAAAATCTTCTAAAATAAACTTTAGATTTGCAAAAGATACTTTCCCCTCTTCATCAACTAAAAGTCCCTCTATCTGATGAAACATTGGTGTATGTGTAAGATCATAATCACGTCTAAACACAGCACCTGGTGCAATCATACGGATAGGTGGTTTTGTTGACATCATTGTACGGATCTGTACTGGTGATGTATGTGTACGAAGTAACATCTCATCTTTAAAATAAAATGTATCTTGCATATCACGTGCTGGATGATATTTTGGCAAGTTTAGTGCTTCAAAATTGTTAAAATCATCTTCTACAATTTGTCCTGTTTTTACTGCAAAGTTCATAGAACTAAAATACTCTACGATTCTATCCATAGTCTCCATCACAGGATGAAGTGCACCTGCACTTGAAGTTGTGCTAAAAAGCGAAACATCTATCGCTTCAGCTTCCATTGCAGCTTTAAGTTCCTCAGTCTGCAGTGCTATCTTCTTTGCTGTAAACTCATTCATAAGTGCAGATTTATGTTTGTTCAAATCTTTTGCTATCTGCGCCTTATCTTTGTTAGGTGCACTTTTCATCTTTGCAAACTCTGCTGCTAGAACACCTTTTTTTCCAAACACAGCTATCCTGATATCTTCTAAGCTATCAACACTCTGTGCATTTTTTATTTTATCGTACCACTCTGTCAAACGAGTCTCCATACTTTATAAATTTTAAGATATATTATATATGAATTTAATTTACAATTAGCTTCATTCGTTTAAAATTGTGATATAATTTAAGAAAACATAGAGAAACAAAAGGAAAAAAGTAATGTGTTTATTTTGTAAAATTATTAATAAAGAGATACCATCCAACATCATTTTGGAAAATGAAAAGTTTCTTGCTTTTCACGATATCAACCCCAAAGCACCTGTTCACATTTTGGCAGTACCAAAAGTACACGTTGATAGTTTTGCTGATGTATCACCAGAATTGATGTCAGATATGACATCTTTCATGCAAGAAGTTGCGCGTGAAGTAAAGATTGAAAAATCTGGTTATAGAGTTATTACAAATATCGGTGATAATGGTGGTCAAGAGGTAAAACACCTACATTTTCATATTTTGGGTGGGGCTAAACTTAAATGGGGTCATTTTAGTGATGCAGATACTCAAGGGCATTTTTAGGTGATAATTATGATAAAAAAATCTATTTTTCTTCTCTCATTTGCGACTGCAACACTTTTTGCAACTCCAAGCAGTTATGACCCAACAAATCAGGAGTTCTTAAAATACAAACAGTCTCAAGAAGATGCTTTTGCAAACTATAAAAAAGAGCAAGAAGAGGCTTACAAAAACTACAAAAAAGAGCTTGGTGTTTACTGGGAAAAACCTGAGGTTAGCTCAAAAAAGAAGATTGTGAGCTATTCTGAAGATAAAAAAAGTAAAACACTCATTGATTTTGAAAAAGATAAAGTAAAAATAGAAGTTATCGCATCCTCAAAAAAAGAGGCTGAACAAAAGATTAAACTAGCACTTGCAAAAGCGATTACAGTAGATACAAAAACATTTGTAAAAACTGATCCTTTAGAGAAAAAACTCTCTAAGATTCAAAAACCTACTAATGTAGTAGACTCAAGAGTCAATGCAGTACCTATTTTATCGACTGTTGTCTTTAAAAAGCCACCAACTAAAAAGAGTGTTTATACTTATGTTACAAAAAAAGTTCAACGTCAAAACATCTCTACAAAAAAATCGAAACTCAAAAATAAAAAGGTTTACACACTCAATGTAAATCTTCCAAAAGGTGCAACATATAAACGTTCAAAACTTTACTACGATGATGTTCGTAAAAATGCACAAAAACAAAATCTTCCACTCTCTCTTGTTTATGCAATCATGCACTCAGAGAGTAGTTTTAATCCATTAGCAAGATCTCATGTACCAGCTTATGGACTTATGCAAATAGTACCAAAAACAGCTGGGATAGACTCTTACTTCTTTCTCTACAAACAAAAGAAACTTGTAAGTTCGCACTATCTTTATAATGCTCAAAATAACATCAAAATGGGAAGTGCTTATTTGCATATTCTTTACTATAGTTATTTGAAAAAGATTAAAAATCCACAAAGCAGACTCTACTGTACAATAGCTGCTTACAACACAGGAGCTGGAAATATCGCTTGGGCATTTACAAGACAATACAACATGACACGAGCAGCAAAAGAGATAAATAAACTCACACCACAACAGGTCTATGACCATCTCTTAAAAAATCTACGTTTTGATGAGCCTAAACACTATCTGGTAAAAGTCAACAAACGTATGAAAATCTACAAAAAAATCTACGGCTAATGTCTGAAGAACTCTAAAAAAAACTTTTAGAGTTCTCTCCCCATTCTCTTTTGTCTGCAAGTTCTGCTGCAATAACAATCATACAGATACATACACCTAAAACGACACTCATCTCAATCACAATAGATCCTTTAAGAATAATTATGACAAGATTATATAATTTTCTAAAAATAAAAGTTAATTCTATGACAAATTGTCATAGAATTTAGCTACAACATGCGTCAATCGATCCAAGATCGATATCACTACCCCCTCCACTTATCATCTCTTCATTTTCACGGATAGTTTTTCCATTATGAATAATCGTATAAGTAATCTTTGTTGTATCACGAACAGTATTGATAGTTGAACAGTAAGTCTCAACTGAGGCCATCACCCATCTAGCAGCTTGTGTATCATCACCATCAGAGTTAAAACTATATGTAAGATGAAGTGTTACAAACTTTCTTGGATGATCCTCAGCACGAACAACATCACCCTCAACCACAAGATCACTCACTGTTTTATCTTGATTTTTTGGGATAAGCACAATATCTGTCGCACTACAAGTGATAAGCCCTGAGAGAAAATACTCAACAGGGGAGATAGTAGGACAATCGATTATAAAACTAGACTTCTCAGTCTTTGCTTCAAACTTCATCGCCTCTTTATGAGTAACTGTTACTTTCATGGTTATTTCCCTTGTAAAAAATTCTCAAAATATGCAAGTTGCTCCTCAGTACGAGAAGAAGCTGTTCCCCCTTGAGAGGTTCTGGCATTCATAGAGTGACGAAGTCCAAGATACTCCATCACATCTTCACCTATTCGCTCATCTATCTCTTTGAGGTATTTGTACTCCATCTTAGAGAGATCAACTCCAAGTTCCTCACCTTTAGCTACAGCACGACCTGTAATAAAGTGAGCTTCACGGAAAGGTATATCACACTTCTCAACCAAATAATCAGCTAAGTCTGTCGCAGAGAGATGTCCAATAGCACAAGCACTCTCCATATTATTAGCTTTTACTTCCATAGTTTTGATAGCCTCTTTTAAAATCTCAAGTGAGATCTCAGCTGTCTCAACTGCATCAAAAACACCCTCTTTATCCTCTTGGGTATCTTTGTTGTAAGCAAGTGGTAGCCCTTTCATCACAGTAAGCAATCCCATAAGTGATCCATATACACGCCCTGTTTTTCCACGAAGCAGTTCAGGAACATCTGGATTTTTCTTTTGTGGCATAATAGAGCTTCCTGTAGAATACTCATCTGAGAGCTCTACAAAACCAAACTCATAACTCGACCACATCACAAGCTCCTCAGAGAGGCGTGAGATATGCATCATCATTGTTGAAATGTTAAACAAAATCTCAAGTGCAAAATCTCTATCACTTACAGTATCTAAGCAGTTCACACTTACACTATCAAACCCTAAAAGTTCAGCTGTTAATTCACGATCAACATTGTGTGGAGTACCTGCAAGTGCTGCACACCCAAGTGGAGAGATATTGTTACGTTTTGCAGAGGATTCAAATCTATCAATATCACGTTTAAACATCGCCATATAAGCTGCTAGATGAAACGCAAAGTTGATAGGCTGTGCATGTTGTAAGTGTGTCATACCAGGGATAAGTGTTGTTGTATGCTCTTTTGCTACCACAAGCAACTCAGCCATCAAAGCTCTAAGAGCCTCTGCAATCTCACGGTTTTTACGTATAACAAAACGGCGAAAATCAACTGCAACCTGATCATTACGACTTCTTGCAGTGTGCAGTTTTTTCCCAGCATCACCAATAATAGCAGTCAAACGCTTCTCAATCCCCATGTGAAGATCTTCATCAGAAATTTTCCACTCAAACTCACCTGATTCTATCTCTGTAAGAACCTGAGCAAGTCCATCTTTAATGAGAGTAAGTTCCTCTCTTGTCAAGATCCCCTGTTTTTCAAGCATAGTTGCATGAGCCAAAGAGCCTTCAATATCCTCTTTATAAAGCTTTCTATCGTACATAATTGATGCATTGAACTGATCGAGTAGTGAAGATGCAGATGCTGAAAATCTGCCAGACCACATTTTATCCATAATAATTCCTTGGATTGTAAAAATTTAAAAGTTTGATATTTTATCTAAAAAGAGGGATATCTCAAAGAACACAAAGGTGTTCTCAAGAAGAAAAGTTGTGATTTAGTTACAAGCAGGAATATTTCCACTATCTTGTGCATATTCCATTAAAAAATCACCCAAATGCTTTGCTTTTTTTGTATATTTTTTTGAGCGAAAATACTCCCAAGAACCATGAGCTTTTTCACTTATAAGGTGAAGTTCAGCAAGTTTACGACCTTTTTGCTCTGTAGCCTTTTGCCAATACTCTATAGTGTGTGAAGCGATAAAAGACTCACCAGGTTTGTGACACTGCAAACAGTTTTTCTGAAATACTCTCTGCCCCTTATATACAGCTGCATTTAAAGGTATCAATGAAAACAACAATACAGATACCACAGAGATAAAAAACCTATTCATTAACAAACCTTATTAAATATCGACAAATCTTACATCAGATATTATTATATCTACCTTATAAGCTTAAAACTCACTGCTCTTTCACTCTATTTCATTACAATTGAAACTTTTTGAATAGTTTCTCATCAAGATCCCATACACCTTTTTGCTTCAGGCTCTCTACAACTGAAGGTGTACAATCAACATCATCAGGCCACTCACGAGTAAAACCATCGATTGCATTTTTGTTTGTTCCATCAACACCAACCATAAGTCCAGAGACAAATATATCACGAAGTGCATCGATATTGTTTGTAACTCTCCAGATAAGCATGTACGGATTAGAGACATCATTTTTCTCATCATCAACAAATACGACTATACGTATATGTGGACTGAGAGTTACAAGTGCATCAAAGTACTCTTTGACCTTTTTTGCTTTGTTGAGTGTTATCACAGTTACTGGATTTTTCGTATGACGCATAAACTGTTGCAGAGATACAGCATCAACACCCAAGTCTTTTACTCTTCCTAATAACTCTTCATCACCTAAAAGATTTGGCTCATCTACTCTGTGTGCTGCGGTTGCATCGATACCAAGTTTTCCACCCACAAGTGTTTCAGGAGAAGAGTGATCTAGTGCATCTAAAATCCCCTCTGTAATAAAAAGAGATTTTGGTGTAAAACGATTTAGTACATATGTTGCGAACGACTCATAGTTTTCAAGTTGTGGAGCTTTCTCATCTACAAAGATAGCATGTTTTACAAAACTCATTTGTCCAGCACCCCAAAATGCATGCATAAACTGTTTTGCATGCCCTTTATAAAGTGGTTGCATCTTTGCCAAGATAAGGTTATGAAATCCTGCATTTTCTGGCATATGATAATCAACCAAATCAGGCACAGTTGTCTTTAAAAGTGGGAAAAATATCTTACCTGTTGCCCAGCCCATATACTTATCTTCAAGTGGCGGCTTCCCAACAACTGTTGCCAAAAATGTGCGCTCTTGCTTCATAGTGATAGCACTCACCTGCATCACAGGGTATTGCTCCTCTAGTGTATAATACCCTGTATGATCCCCAAAAGGACCTTCAATACGAAGTTCATCAGGGTCAACCCACCCCTCAATCACATAATCAACATCTTTAGGAATATAAAGAGGTGTTGTGAGTGATTTTACAAGTTGTGCTGGTTTTTTTGTGATAAGTCCATACATCAACAGCTCATTGACACCATAAGGAAGAGGAGCTGTTGCACACCATGTATAGAGTGGATCACCACCAATAGCGATACTCACTGGCATCTTTTTTCCAGCTTTTTGATACTGGTCAAAGAAGTGTGAAGAGTCTTTATGGATCTGCCAGTGCATACCAAGATGGTTTTTATCATACACTTGAAGTCTGTACATCCCAAGATTTACCATCTCACCATTAAGAGACTGAGTATAAACCTGTCCCATAGTGATAAAAGGTCCACCATCTTGCTCCCAAGTGGTAAGTACAGGCATCTTGTAAAGATCTATCTCATCGTTGAGATACTTTATCTGCTGACACTCCCCCTCACCACTGAGACGTTTTGGAAAAATATTTTTGAGTGAGAAAAGATCTTTTGCCATATTCACTTTTTCCATAAACCCAGAAGGTGGTTTCATATGAAGAAGTTTTGTAATCTCCTCTGCCACAGACTCGATAGTTCTACCAAAGAGAATTTCACAGCGTTTATATGAACCAAAGACATTCATAAGAACACCCTCGTCAAACTTTTTACCTGTTTTTTTATCTACAACATTGGTAAAAAGGAGTGCATCTCCACCATCCTCTTTTTTCACTTCAGCATAAGCCAAGTGTGGAATCTCAAGATAGATATCAAGTTCTTCATCTATCACTCTGAGTTCATTGTGTTTTGTTAAAAGTTTAATCGTATCTTTCATATCTTTCCCTACAATCTTTGTGGCATCTCATCTTTAAACGCGATCTTCTCTGCATCTTTGAGCAATTCTAATGCACCCTTGTCTATCATCATTTGTGCTACATCTTTTCCAAGATTTTGTGTTGCATCTTTTTTAACTACAACTCTCTCTTGCATCACATTTTCACCATTTGGATACCCAAGCATCACACGAAACACGACATCATCATCATCTACAACAGCATTACATGCAACAGGAGCAGAACACCCTGCTCCGATAGTTGCAATAAAATCACGCTCAATCTGCGTGACAAGATAGGTATCTTCATCATTTAAAAATGCAGCTATCTCTTTGAGTTTTTCGTTGTTTTGCACTATTTCTATCCCAAGAGCAGCTTGCCCCATAGGTGGTATCATCATATCTAAAGAGAGTTTGTGAGTGTATGGAATATCTTTAATAAGATCAAGTCTTGCAAGACCGATGTAAGCTAAGATGATCGCATCATACTGACCCTCTGCGAGTTTTCTAAGGCGTGTGTTTACATTGCCTCTAAGATCTTTTACCTTTAGGTCTGGTCTTTTTTGCAGTAGTTGCATACGACGTCTGAGTGATGTTGTTCCCACCACTGCACCTTGTGGAAGATCATCGAGCGAAGCATATGTATGCGATAAGAAAAGGTCACTCTGATCTTGGCGCTGTGTTATTGCTGCGAGTTCTAGCCCTTCAGGAATGTAAGTTGGTACATCTTTTAAAGAGTGTACTGCCATATCTGCTTCACCTGCGAGCATTGCATCTTCAAGCTCTTTGGTAAAATGCCCTTTTCCACCTATGAGTGCAAGTGGTTTATCTAGCACTTTATCACCGTTACTGACTATTTTGTTAAGAACTACTTCTATCTCAGGAAAGGCTTTTTGTACCCTTTCTTGAATATGGTAAGCCTGCCACATTGCCAGATCAGATACACGGGTTGCTATAGTTAGTTTTTTCATTTTATAAACTCTTTGTATTTTTTCTTTGTTCTGTCTGCTTTACCATCGAAGTATACTGTTGGTGTAGAGTTTACCATTAGTTTTGTGATGATATCCATATCATTTTCAATATGTTCTTGAAGCGATTTTGCTTGTAAATCTTTTGGTGTAATATTTGTTTTCATCACTTTGTTAAATGCTGCTAAAATCTTTTTTGTATCTGTTTCTCGTGGATTTATGCGAACATCATAAAGTTTTAAAACAACATCTTTCACACCTTGTTCTTGTGCTACAACAGCTGCTTTTACTAAGTCAACAGATGCTGGGTGTATACGATCTAGTGGAAAATGGTAATAATAAATAGCAAAAGTTTTTGGATGTTTTTTTAGCTCTTTGATAGCTTTGGGAACAAAACTTCTACAAAAAGGGCATAAAGGATCAGAAAAAAATGCAATTTTATGTTCTGCATTTACATCCCCATAAATAAGATTACTTTTTGTATAGTATTGTGGTTTAAAATTTGGCTTTACATACTCAACTAAACGCATTCCAGAATCAAGACTTGACAGCTCATTTGTCACAACATTTCCATCAGAAAAAAGAATCATCCTTCTATCGATTTTGACTTTTTTATCACTAGAACGCTGTACTGTTGCTTTTACTGAAACTATATAAGCTTTAAAATTTTTTGCTTTTGGTACATCAACTACATCAACAACATTCACTTCAACATTGCTGATGCGTGAGTTTTCATTTAACTGCTCATCTAAAAAATCTTCAACTTTTTGTACTGTATCTGAGGCAAACGATAAACTACTTAGTAGAAGAAGTGTGCTCAATAATTTCAACATCAATGACATCTGAATCCTTTGTGTTTGTTTCTTGGTTGTAAGGTGTATTACACTTTCCTGATTTTACATTATAACGGTTAACAATCATACTTGTAAATACACTAAACTGTAATAACACTCCTATAATATCTGTTAAAAACCCTGGAATAATCAAAAGTATAGCCCCAAAAAGTGTAAAAAGATTAAGTCTTTGAAACTCCTCAAGGTCTATACATGAGTATGATACTGCTGTCATATTTTCCACAAGTGTCTGACGAAAATTTACAAGTATGGAGATACCTACAAACGCAGAAAGCATAATCTCAAAAAATGTTGCAAGTCCACCAATTGCAGAAGAGATATTGACAGAAACCAATACCTCTAAAAAAAGATAGATGATAAAATAGATCATTTTATAAGTTCCATCAATTTATCAAATACTTCATCAATTGCAACAGTGGTTTTCTCTTTTGTTGCTCTGTCAAATATCTGCACAGAGCCGTTTACAAGTTCTTTACCCACTACAACAGTATATGGAAAACCTATAAGCTCTGCATCTTTCATTTTAAACCCAAAGCGATCTTTTCTATCATCAAGCATCACTTCAACACCTGCATTTTGCAACCTCTCATAAAGATCTTCCCCTACTTTGAGTTGCTCCTCATCTTTGATATTGCTTACCATCACATTAACCATATATGGAGCACTCTGTTTTGTCCAGATACATCCACTCTCATCGTGATGTTGTTCAATGATCGCTGCAACTAAACGGCTCACACCCATACCGTATGTTCCCATGATAAAAGGTTGTGCTTTGCCATTTTCATCTAAAAACTCAGCTTTAAGTGCTTCAGAGTAGGTTGTGCCAAGTTTAAAAATATGCCCAACTTCAATCCCTTTTCTAAATGAAAGCTCCCCATCACAGTGTGGGCAGGTATCCCCCTCATTTACTTCAGCTATCTCTGCAAAGTATGCAACCTCTGAGATAACAGAGAGATCAACTCCAACAAAATGATAATCTTGCTCATTTGCTCCACATATCATATTTTGTGCATTTTTAAGGTCTGTATCTATCACATGTTTTGCTTTGTCTTGATCAAGTGGTCCTATAAATCCAGGTGTAAGTCCAAGCTCTCTTAGCTCCTCTTCACTTACATCTTCGATATCAAGTGCATCTGTTGCGTTTATCGCTTTTACTTCTTGGAGATTGTCACACCCACGCATAAAGAAAAGCACCACTTCAATCTCATCTTCATAGATCACTTTTTTTGCTACACATTTTACAGTATAGTAAGGATCGATTTTAAAGAACTCTGCAAGATCATCAATACTCGAAGTATCTGGTGTTAAAAACTTGTTAAACTCAGCTTCTGGAGCTTCTGGAATTGCTCCTCTGCCTGAGCGTGAAGCTGCTTCGATGTTTGCACCATATTCACATTTAGAGCAGATAGCTATTGTATCTTCACCACTATCTGCTATCACCATAAGCTCTTTGCTTCCACTTCCACCAATAGCACCACTATCAGCCTCAACCACTCTAAAATCAAGCCCCAAACGGGTCAAAATCTTTTTGTAAGCTGCTTCCATTGCATCAAACTCACGGTCAAGATCTTCTGTTGTTGCATGAAAAGAGTAACCATCTTTCATAATAAACTCACGACCTCTCATTAGTCCAAAACGTGGTCTAGCCTCATCACGAAACTTTGTTTTTATCTGATAAAGGTTAAGTGGAAGATTTTTATAACTTGTTACACGGTTACGAACCAGATCAACCATCATCTCTTCATGAGTTGGACCAAGTACAAAAAGGTTCTCTTTTCTATCACGAAAACGCAACAGCTCTTTTCCAAACTTCTCTATACGCCCAGACTCAGCCCACAAATCAGCTGGAGTTACAAAAGAGAGTTCCACCTCTTGTGCTCCCACTTTACTCATCTCTTCGTTAATGATGTTTTCTATCTTTTTAATAACTCTTTTTGCCAAAGGCATATAGTTATAAAGTCCTGATGACACCTGAGAGATAAACCCTGCACGTGCCAAAAAGATGTGACTTGGCAGAGTTGCATCGTTTGGTGCTTCTTTTGTTGTTGGTATAAATGCTCTACTTCTTCTCATATCTATCCTCTTGTGTTTTTCATCATTGTTGCTACTGCATTACTTAGGAGTGCAGATGTTTTATTTTCGTTGTTACAACGCATATTTTGTGTAAGGTCATGTAAAAAACGCTTGAGTGTCTGTTCACATGCCTTTTGCAACTCATCTTCATACTCTTTTGGTATATACCCAGCTTTTAAAACTCTTTGCGTTTCCTCTTTTGCTGCGTTTTGTGCTTGGATATACAGCTCTTTGATAAGTGGTTCTATATCTTGGTTGGAGAGCCACTCAAAAAACTCAACCACACCACGACCGATGATAGAGTGTGCCCCACGAGCCGCTTCCTCACGAGCCAAGAGGTTTTCATCTACAATAGTTTTTAGATCATCTATCACATACAGATGGATCCTCTCCCCTTTGGAG
>JAMORZ010000055.1 GCA_027063295.1 Sulfurimonas sp. | reverse complement strand
AAAGACATATAGGTTCTGATATATGCCACGATGATATCACGCACAAAAAGGATCACTACAAGCCACAGAGGAAACAGCCCCATATACCCAAACGCAAAGAAGTAGATAAAACGTGAGATAGAGTCTGAGAGTGGATCAAGCAGTTTTCCAAGACTTGTGATACAGTTGTCACGTCTAGCCAGATACCCATCGAGCATATCTGTAAGCTCAGAGTAAGCGATGAGGATAATTGCCACCAAAAGCAGCTTTATATCCCCACTAAGAACCAGTCCAAACGCAACAAAGGAGACCAAAATCCTCACAAATGTGATGTTGTTTGCTATATTAAAAATATTCTCTTTTTTCATTGTTTTTCATACCTTTTTATATCTAGTTTATTTACAAAGTAGCTCTCATCACAAAACTCAAGCATTGCAAAATCTCCCGCTGAGTTCCCATAACTTATGGTATGTTCAGGCTTTTTGCCATCTAAAAACTCCAAAATCCTTTTTGGCTTCTCCTCAAAGTTACACACTTTTCCATCAAACGCACCATCAAGATAGCGCCCTGCATCTACTGTTTTTGTACAGATGTAGCCATCATACCCAAGGTAGTTACATACATAATCTACATAGATATCAGGTGAAGCAGTTACTATGATAACCTTATACCCCTCCTTGCGTTTCTCTTCTATGCGACGAAGCACCTTATGATTCCATTGAGCTGATTCGGCAAACCCATCAAGGGGAGTCTCTCTGTCATACCCAGTAAAAAACATAGAAAATGTCACCATCTTCACATCATCATCGTTATAGACTTTAAGCTTGTGTCTAATGAGCATCATCGCTAAAGTTGGCAGATTTTTAAGCACCACACCAAGTTTTAGGTTTTGCAATATAAACTTAGTGTAAGTATCTTTGAGTGTTAGTGTTCCATCAAGGTCAGTAAATATTATCTTTTGCATATGTAATTATATCCACAAAGTTTTAAAAAGATGTTCAAGAGTATATTTGAAAACTAAAGTGACTCTAAAACAAAAGATCTATTTGTTTATAACCCTACTCTATTTTTTTCTAAAAACAACCTCAAAATCCCCAGTTTCAAGCTCTTTTGCAGAGTATGAAAATGCCTCTTTTACTCTCTCATAAAGTGGAAATGGCTCATGGAAAAACCTTCCAACCAAACGGGTATTTTTATCATTGATCATCTTAAGGGCATAGATAGTATTGACCATAGGCTCAGGAGGAGTACATTCTGTGGCATCATACTCTATGTAAGTGATTCCATCTTGTTTGTATGTAAAAAACTCCAAAGTTGCACCTGGAACTTCAAAGGGTGTTTTAATTGGTGATGACATATTGGTTTTTCTCCTGATTCCATCGAAAATGATCTGCTACATTTTTAAAAGCCTTAAGCACTATGGTCTCATGACAATCATTTCCATAGATGGTAATAGGGGTATGATAGTAGCGGTTATATGATTCTATGGGATGAAGCAGTATCTCTTGCCATGTAAGCTCTATCTTACCATCATAAGGCTCAAAAGGGACTGTAGATATCACACTTTTATTTGTCACTTTACATCGAAAATGACACACAACATAAAAACGATCAATCTTTACAAACTCTAAAAGTGAGATGATATTTTGATGTGTAATTGGCATACCAAAATCCTAACTATATTTTGATATATCAAGCAATATTTATACCATTATTTCAAACGGCAACTGTTACTTCAAAACATTTTTTATCACTATCTACAAGTGTTACACTCCCCCCATGCGCTTCAGCAATTTGACGAGAGAGTACAAGCCCAAGACCGTTGCCTTTTAGCTTGGTGCTTTTAAATGCTTCAAAGAGATTTTTTTTATCCTCTATCTCCACCCCACTGTCATAGATGAAAAAATGATGAAACTCCCCATCTTGTGTATGGGTAATCTCAACCACCCCCTCATCCTCATCATCTGCTTCTATTGCATCAATAGCATTGATGATAAAGTTTGAAAAAAGCATCTCAAGCAGATCTTTGTCTGCATTGAGCTCAAACTCCCCTTGTGGGTAGATAAACTCTATCTCTTTAGAGTAAGCATAATACTCCACACTCTCCTCAATAGAGTGCTGCAACTCACTCCAAAGGAGCCTTTTTTTTGAAGCCTCCACCCCTTTTGAGAACATCAGTGTTGCTTTGATGATTCTGTCTATTCTGGAGACTGAGCGTTGAATCTCCTCAACAATGGGGATATTCTCAGGTATTACCCTTTTTTTCAGTGTAGAGCTCATAAGCGATATCGCCCCTATGGGGTTGCGTATCTCATGGGAGAGGTGTGCTGCCATTTGCCCCATCGTTGCGAGGTTCTCTTTACGTTTTTGCT
>JAMORZ010000054.1 GCA_027063295.1 Sulfurimonas sp. | reverse complement strand
AAAATCTTTGAAGATGTGGACCTGATCCTCTCCCCTGTTGCACCAACAGTTGCACCAAAGTTTGGTGAACTTGCAAACCCTATGGATATGTACCTCAGTGATATCTATACTATTTCTGTAAACCTTGCAGGTCTTCCTGCTCTTTCTCTGCCAATTATGAAAAATGCAGAGGGTATGCCAGTAGGTCTGCAACTTATCGCTTCGCCGTATAATGAGCAGACACTCTTTGATGGCTCACTCAGCTTAGAAAAACAAATCAACTACAAAGGATAACTATGAAAATTCGTAAACGCGCCCTCACATTTGAAGATGTACTACTTGTACCACAATACTCTGAAGTACTCCCTAAAGAGGTATCATTAGAAACAAATCTTACTCGTAACATCAAACTTAAGATCCCTATGGTTTCTGCTGCGATGGATACAGTAACAGAGTATCGTGCAGCTATCGCAATGGCAAGACTTGGTGGTATCGGTATCATCCACAAAAATATGGATATCCAAACGCAATGCAAACAAGTGAAAAAAGTGAAAAAGAGTGAGAGTGGGATTATTATTGATCCTATTTTTGTTCACCCTGATGCAACTCTAGCTGATGCTGAAGCTCTTATGAATGAGTTTAAAATCTCTGGTGTTCCTGTGGTTGATGGTCATAACAAACTACTTGGTATCCTCACAAATCGTGATATGCGTTTTGAAAAAGATATGCGTAAACTTGCAAGTGAAGTTATGACAGCTATGCCACTTATCACCGCTACAAAAGGGATCAGCCTTGATGAAGCAGCAGATATTATGCACAAAAACAAGATTGAAAAACTCCCTATCATCGATGAAGATGGTTTCTTAAAAGGTCTTGTAACTATCAAAGATATCAAAAAACGTATCGAGTATCCTAACTCAAACAAAGATGCGTTTGGTCGTCTTGTAGTTGGTGCGGCTATTGGTGTGGGTCAGTTTGATCGTGCAAAAGCACTTGTTGATGCAGGTGTAGATGTACTTGTACTTGACTCTGCGCATGGTCACTCTAAAGGTATCTTAGATACTGTTAAAAAGATCAAAGAGAGTATGGAAGTTGATATCATCGCAGGAAATATCGCTACTAAAGAAGCAGTTGAAGCTCTTATAGAGGCTGGTGCTGATGCGGTTAAAGTTGGAATTGGGCCTGGTTCTATCTGTACGACACGTATAGTTGCTGGTGTGGGTGTTCCACAAATCTCTGCAATCGATGAGTGTGCTCAAGCTGCACGTAAACATGGTGTACCTGTTATCGCTGATGGTGGTATCAAATACTCTGGAGATATCTCAAAAGCTTTAGCTGTTGGAGCGAGTTGTGTTATGGCTGGTTCACTCTTGGCTGGTACAGAAGAATCTCCTGGTGAGACTATCATGTTCCAAGGGCGTCAATACAAATCATACCGTGGTATGGGTAGTATTGGAGCTATGCAAAAAGGCTCAAATGATCGTTACTTCCAAGAGGGAACTGCTGCTGATAAGCTAGTACCAGAGGGGATAGAAGGTCGTGTACCATTTCGTGGTTCTATCGCAGGAATCGTTCATCAGATGATGGGAGGTCTGCGTGCATCTATGGGTTACTGTGGAAGTGAAACTATCGAGATGTTCTGGGATAAAGCTGAGTTTGTAGAGATCACATCAGCTGGTCTAAAAGAGAGCCATGTTCACGATGTTATCATCACACAAGAAGCTCCTAACTACCACGTATAACTAAGCTATTTTATCCACCCTACTTACTTCCAAGCTCTAGCATGGAAGTGAGTAAAATAAAGGATGATTCGTGAAAAAATTAAATATTGTTTTACTTTGTATTTTCTTTTCTACAGCTTTTTTAATTGAAATCTCTGATTAATTATCCAGATTTCAGAGCCAATTTGATAAAATAAAAGAACCAAAAAAGAGTGAG
>JAMORZ010000053.1 GCA_027063295.1 Sulfurimonas sp. | reverse complement strand
GAGGAGGTTGTAGGTGGAATTATCGGTGCGGTTGATCTTTACCTCATCGGTGTTGTGATGCTACTTTTCTCTTTTGGTCTCTATGAGCTTTTTATCTCAGATATCGATGTGGCAAAAGAGGATGAAGCAAGAGAGAACAAAATCCTCTCTATCCACTCACTTGATCAGCTTAAAGATAAGATCTCAAAAGTTATCGTAATGGTACTTGTAGTTGGTTTTTTCCAAAAAGTTGGTCACACAGAGTATCACGGTGCATTAGATATGCTCTATTTTGCACTCTCTATCACAGCTGTAGCCGTTGGTTTATTTTTCCTCGGTAAAGTTGGAAAACATTAAAAAGGGTTATGATGAGTAAAATATTTGTAGATGCGTGTTTTGGAAAAGAGACACCTTACACTCCAGTATGGATGATGCGTCAAGCTGGGCGTTATCTTCCTGAGTATATGAAAGTTCGTGCTGAGGCTGGGAACTTTTTAAACCTTTGTCATGATCCTAAAAAAGCATGTGAAGTTACACTCCAACCTGTAGATATCATAGGTGTTGATGCAGCGATCCTTTTTAGCGATATCTTGGTGATCCCAGATGAGATGGGTATGGATCTCTCTTTTGTAAAAGGGGAAGGTCCTAAGTTTTCTGACCCTATCAAAAATGAAACAGACTTAGAGAGACTCACAGGTGGTGAGGAAGCTGCAAACAAGCTTACTTATGTGTATGAGACTATTGAGCTTATCAAAGAGCAACTCGCAGAAGACAAGGCTCTCATAGGTTTTACAGGTGCTCCATGGACACTTGCTACATACATGATAGAGGGGCAAGGGACAAAAACATACAACATCTGCAAAAAGATGATGTACTCAAACCCTGAGCTTTTACACAAGATTCTCAGAAAAGTGACTGATGTTGTCAAACTCTATATGGAAAAACAGATCCAAGCTGGTATCGATGTTGTTCAGATCTTTGATAGCTGGGCAGCTGCTATTGAGCCTGGAAAATATGATGAGTTCTCATGGCAATATATGGTAGAGATAGCAGAGTACTTAAAAGAAAAATACCCTCATGTACCTGTGATTATGTTTCCTAAAGGGATTCCAGCATTTTTAGATAAAGTATATGGAAACTTTGATGTTTTTGGAGTTGACTGGTCAACACCGATGGCATTTGCCAAAGAGAAACTTGGTGATAAATATGTACTTCAAGGAAATATGGAGCCGTGTCGTCTTTACTCAAAAGAAGCAACTACGAAGTGTATAGAGGTTATCCAAGAGACTATGCAAGGTAAACGCCATATCTTCAACCTTGGTCATGGTATTCTTCCTGACGTACCAGTAGAGAATGCAAAACACTTTATCAACGAGTGCCACAGAGTCAGTGGAAAAAAGTAACATCATATTTGGCCCCATCCACTCACGCCGTTTTGGTGTGAGTCTTGGGATCGATCTATCCCCCTCTCATAAACAATGCAACTTTGACTGCCTTTACTGTGAACTAGCACCAGCTGCTACAACAAATGCACAAACGCAACCACTCAGTGTTGAGAGTATCATCACAGAGCTTTACAAACATCTTGATGAAAAAGTTGATGTTGTCACCCTTACTGCCAATGGTGAGCCAACACTCTACCCTTACCTCAGTGAGCTTATAGATGAGATAAACAAGATCAAAAACAGTACAAAAACTCTTATACTCACTAACTCTGCAACACTCACAGAACCAAAGGTGTTTGATGCACTTCTAAAACTGGATCAGGTAAAGCTCTCTTTAGATGCACTCTCAAATGATGTGTTTAAAAAAATAGACAGACCACATGAAAAGATAGATGTAGAGCTCATCGCTAAAAAAGTTATAGAGTTTAGCAAGGTATTTAAAGGGGAGCTTTTTATTGAGATACTCTTTGTGCATACACTCAATGACACCCTACAAGAGGTATCTAAGCTCAATGCCCTGCTTTTACAACTAAAAAATCTCTCACGCATTGATTTGGGGACAATTGATAGACCACCTGCTTACCCTGTTGTTGGAGTGAGTTATGGGAAGCTACGAGAGCTCTCTTTGATGTTTGATAGCTCACTGCCTATCAACATAGCCTCACGAACACATGCAGAGCCAAACAACACAAGCTTTACAAAAGAACAGATTATCAACACTCTTGATAAACGCCCACTTACACATGAAGATATAGAGTTACTTTTTGATGAGGCATCACAACAAAGGCTCAAAGAGCTTTGTGATGATGGTAAAGTGATGCTCAAAAAGAGTGCAAACCTTGCATTTTATCTCCCTACACAAAATCTCAAACGTAAAAAAGATAAAAACTAAAAATAAACAGCTTTAAAAAGTGCCCTTTGTCCTGTTTTTTTATTGCTAAGCTCTAAGTTTTCTTGTGAAAGTGTAAACCTCACAGGGGAACTAAGTAGTTTTAAAAAGAGTGCTTCAACATTCACCTCACCCTTTTTATAACAAAACATTCGTGTTGTTGCAAAAGGGTTAAAAGTAATAGTATCAGCCTCTATCTTATAAGTTGTACTAAAGCCATTACAACCTGCAAAACCATGTACTCTGTTTCTCTTAGATTGAAATACAATATGGGGCTCACGTTTATTTTCTCTTGTAATAACTATATTATTATCTATTTGTACTAGTTTCCAATATCTATTGAGAAGATCTTTATCTTCTACATTTACATCTCTTAAAGATGAACAACTCACAAAGACGAAAATAAAGAGACAAAAAAAGAGAAACCTCTTCATAATTATGCCTGTGTATTTAAGATAGAATATCCTTGAGTAGCAAACTCTTTATCAACCATCTCTAAAGCTGACTTCATAGTCTCTTGAGATATTTCAGGAAGCTTGCCTCCCCACATCTCCTCAGCCTGCTTAAAACCAAGAAGCATCCCTTCTCTACCTGCTCTAAGTTTATCTTCGTCACCATTAGCACCTTGAATAACAAAATCAGCTATCCTTTGAGAAGTTTGCTTAACACCAAAAATACCATCTTCACTAACAAGTGCTGCAGCTTCTTCTTGTGAAAGATCTGAGATAGATTTTGTTCCATCATAGCCTATCTCTTTTAAAAAGTTTTGAAAATCATTATATGCAACATCTTCAACACTTTGCCCAAGTGCATCTGCTTGAAATTTTGTTACATCAAACATAAACTTTGCGACATTTTGCTCTAACTCTTCACGAATAGCTTTCACTTCATCTTTTGAAATCTTTTCAGTATAAAGTGTTTTTATTGCACTTTGTTGTGTTTGCTGTGTTTGTAGGGGAGTATTTGTATTTATTTGCATGATATATCCTTTTATCTAGCTCATATATCGACAAATTATACAATTTGTAAATTATTCGTAGGTAAATCGTATTTATTCAGGTATACTTGTGGTGATGAAAAAGATGAGGTGTGATTTCATCTTTAGTGTGTGATTTATGACTTAGTTCTTGCGTGACCCCTAAAGACTCCCCCGATTTTGACTCCACTTTAACAAGTGATTTTTATACAAAGGCCCAATTATGGCAGAATTATTAAATGGATCAGTAAAATGGTTTAACGAAGAAAAAGGTTATGGTTTCATAGCACAAGACAATGGCGACAACGATGTATTTGTACATTTTCGTCAAGTAAACAACCCAAATGGTGGACGTGTTTCTTTAGCAGAAGGTCAAAAAGTAACTTTCTCAATCGGTGAGGGACAAAAAGGTCCTCAAGCTGAAAACGTAACTGCTTTATAAGCCTTTACTAAAAAGCCCTCTTGGGCTTTTTGCTCTTCTCTTACTTTCAAGTAACTTTCTTTTACTCTTCAACCATAAAAAAACTATCTAAACTTATATTTTTAAACGCAGCATTGAGTGATGTAAAGAGTTGTGGATGCTCTTGTTCAAGTTTTTCTAACATCTTTTTTGTATTTTCACGAGCATAAGGGCTTTTGATATCAAAACGCATCGCTGGACATGCTTCATCACCTATCGCTGCTATCTCATTATCTAGCACAAAAGCTCTGAGTTGGCGCTCACGCATCTGAATGAGTGGACGGATCACCACAAGACCGTTTTGAGCTGTATATTTTGGAGCAAGACTTCTGAGTTGTCCGTTGTAGATAAAGTTCATAAAAAAACTCTCTGCTGCATCATCCATGTGATGACCAAGAGCGACTTTATTGCAACCAAGCTCCTGTGCAACTGAGTAGAGATACCCCCTTCTCATACGGGAGAAAAAACTACAATATGAGGAGTTTTTTCTTATCTTCTCTTTTGCCAGATCATATGTCTGCGTTTCTTTGATGATATGCTTTATTTCATGCTCTTTACAATGTTGTGCAAGGGCAGAGTAATCCTCCCCCATACCATAAGAGATAGTTACAGCAACAAACTCAAACGCAAAAGGTGCACGACGTTGCTGCTCTTTTAGAGCATGAATAAGCGTAAGTGAATCCTTACCACCAGAAAGCCCTACAAGGATCTTATCACCCTCCTCTATAAGCTTAAACTCTGCGTTTGTCTTTCCAAGACGAGACATGATTTTTTTAGAGAGTTTTACACCCATTAAGCAGCCACTAACCTATCTACCATCTTCATAACAAACTCAGCAGACTCAACCGCACTTGTTTCTAAAAACTCATCAAAACTAAAACTCGCATCCATATCAGCTGCATCACTGATGGCACGTAAGATGAAAAAAGGTACACTAAGTGCATCACACACCACAGCAACACTTCCCCCCTCCATCTCCAAAGCATCAGCACCAAACTCTTTGCCTATCCAGTTTTTGCGCTCCTCATTGGCTACAAACTGATCACCAGTTGCGATGATACCCTCACGGATAGTTTTACCCATCTCAGTTGCCACCTCTTTACTCATAGCGATCATCGCTTCATCTGCTTCAACAAACACTGCACCCTCAGGCACATACCCAAAAGGGTGTCCAAACGCAGTGATATCAAGATCGTGTTGAGAGAGTTTTGTAGCAACGATCAAGTCACCCACTTTAAGCTCAGGTGAGATCGCTCCTGCCACACCAGAAAAAAGAAGCTTGGTAGCCCCAAAATGCTCTATCATAGTTGTAGCAGTTAGTGTTGAGAACACCTTACCTATCTTTGAGTAAGCTATTACAAGCTCCACACCCTTGTAAGTTGCTTCGTAGTACTTATTTCCAGCATACTCTATTGTGCTATACTCACCAAGCTTTTCTAAAATCGGTGCTACCTCTTCTGGCATCGCTCCCATTATTGCTATTTTCATATTTTTACCTCTATTGTTTTTATCTGTGTTTTAAACTTTTGGAGTTTATCTACCATCTTGCCATCTGCATCTACAACACAGCTGCCACCCCAAAAACCAAGCCCATCTTCAAAACCGACACGGTTTACAAACACAAGTGTTGCTTTGCACTCTGCAGCTAGAGTTTGAATGATCTCATACCACTTACTCTCTATCTCTAAGCCATCATCACTAAAGCCACGTGCAGGAGAAGCAACAAGAGCGATGATAAGGTCTGGGTCTTGCTCTATTAGATCATGATGTACATTTTTGTGCCAAAGATCTTCACACACCACCATAGAAACACGTTTATCATCTGCCATAAAACTCTCAAAAATATCACCAGCTTTAAAGTAACGTGCCTCTTCAAACATCCCATAGTTTGGCAGATGCACTTTATGGTGCTCACTTGTTAGTTTACCATCTGAAAAATAGAGTGCTGCGTTTCTAAAAGAACCATCCTCTCTCATTGCTACACCCACAACAATGTCGATATTTTTACTCAACTCTGCTAGTTCACTCAGCTCATCTAATACCCAAGCATCCTCTGTAAGTTTGTCTTGGAGCATATATCCACTCAGTGAGAGTTCAGGAAAAACAACCAAATCACTGCTGCTATGAACATCTTGTACGATTTTAATAATCTCCCCCAAGTTAGTTCTATTTAACTTGGGAGCTATCTGTGCTAATGTTACTCTCATATTAAGAGCAGATCTCCTCTTTTACTTTCTCTAAAGAAGCCATATCAGAGATGTTAAGTGTTTTTAGCTCTTTTGCTATTCTTCTGTTAAGACCTTTGAGTGTGATACCGTTTCCAAACTCTATCGCCATATCAAGCTCTGGAGCTACAGCGAGGATCGACTGCTTGTATTTTACTGGTTTTACAAGTTGATCTTTTAGAAGTGCTACAGCCTCATCTTTTGTTGCATATTTTTGTGTTGTAACATTTGAAACGATCGGAGCTGAGAAGTTATCTTGTACCATCTTCTCCATCAACTCTGCTAAAGGCTCTTGAGCAGGTGCTAAAAGCTCACAGTGTGATGCTACGGACATATCAAGGAGCAGTGCACGTTTTGCACCAGCATCTTTAAATGTTTGCTCTAAACTTTGCAGATCAGACTTCATACCAGCAACTACGATTTGTCCATCTTGGTTGTAGTTTGCTGGCCATACTTTTTTACCCTCTGCTTGTGCGTCAGCACAAACACTCTCAACTGTTGCATCATCAAGTCCCACAAGTACCATCATACCTGCGTTTATATCATCACATGCCTCTTGCATAAGTTTTCCACGATTATGCACAAGCTCTACAGCGTCTACATAATCAATAGCACCACTTGCACAAAGTGCTGAGAACTCACCAAGAGAGTGTCCTAAAAACATCTCAGCTTTTATATCTGGGCAAGCATCGCTAAAAAGTTTGTAAGCTATCATCTGTACTAACAAAATTGCTGGTTGAGTATAAGCAGTCTGACCCAATTTTTCATTCTCTTCAAAAATAAGCTCTTTAAAATCAATGCCTATTCTCTCACCAGCTTTTGCAAACATCTCACGAGCAACTTCGCTGTTCTCGTAAAAATCTTTACCCATACCTACTGCCTGGCTTCCTTGCCCTGCAAATATCATCGCTATTTTTTTACTCATCTTTATCTCCTTGTAAATATTGTTTATGGTCTGCTATTTTTTTTCTTAGTGTATTTCTGTTGAGTCCAAGTCTATCTGAGAGTTGTAGTTGTGACTTGAACATTTTAAGCCCTGCACGGATCAGTGGTACTTCATAGAGGTATAAAAAACTTCTATAATCACTGTTTGAGCCTAGTTTTGGAGCTAAATAACTCTCTATAATTTCCATAAGTTCACTATCTTTAATATCTTGCAAAAGATAATTAATCATAACTTGTCGTTTTAAGGAAACTGCATTGGATAAAAGATCTGGCTTAAAATCTTTTGTATTAAATTTTTCAGTACTTCCAAAAATGCTTGATGCTTCTTGTGCAAACTTCTCTATAAGTGCTTCAACATCATCTAATCGCTCTCGCAAAGGTGGAATGTCAAATTTCACACTAAATATCTCATCAATTGTACTCATTTGTAATTGTTGTTTTGAAGTAGCTATTATACGGGGAGCATTGATCGCTATGGTATCAAGCATTCTTTTCATATTTGGTGAAGTTTCAATATTGGTAATAATGAGCTCTTTTTCACTCTCAAGTGCTAAAAGTAACTCACTAAAGTCTGAAGCATCAACTACTAAAGCATCTGGAAGTATGTATTGTGCAAGTGACTTTTTCCCTACACCCTCCTCACCAATGATGAGGGCATTAACACTAAGTGTTTTTAAAAGGGTAGCTGTTTGAAATGCCTTTGAAGCGGCATCAGATACAGTTATATAGTTAGTGACATCCACAGCCGCTGCCGCCACCTGTTCCACAACATCCATCATCTGCTTGTTGATTTTCAGCAGGAATACCAGTCATAACCTCTTCTGGTGTTGCTTCTCTTACATTGTTAAGAGTCACCGTAAACATAAGATCTTTTCCAGCAAGTGGATGGTTAAAGTCTATTACTACTGCATCTTCTTTGATCTCTTTTACTGTTACTTGAACAGTACTTCCATCTTCACCTTGACCATAAAGTGTCATACCAACTTCTAAATCAATTCCAGCAAACTGATCTTTTGGAACTTCTTGAGTAGCTTCTTCATTATACTCACCGTATGCATCAGCAGGTTTTACAAGAACATCAGCTTTTTCACCAATTGCCATATTCTCAATCCCTTTTTCAAGACCAGGAATGATTTGTCCTTTTCCAAACATAAAAACCAGTGGAGCTCCACCTACATTAGAATCTACTACTTTATCTCCATCACGTACTTCATACTCGATAGATACGATTTGATTTGTTTCAATTGCCATGGCTTATAAACCTTATTTTTAATTTTTGAGATTTTATCATAATATTATATATTGAGGCTGAAAAGCTTCAAGCCTCTTTTATATTTATAGATATTTTTTAGCTTCTCTTGCTTCTTTTGAATCTGGATATTTTTTTATGATTGCCTTAAAAAATGCATTTGCATGTTTTTTATCACCTGTCTCTTGCATAGCAATAGCAGAGTGCAACATTAAATTGGGCATATACGAACCTTTTGAGTATAATGCTGTACTTTTCTTGAAATACGATAAAGCATTTGCATAATTTTTTCTTCTGTAGTTCATTTCGCCAATCATATAATGTGAATATGCAGGCTTGTAATTACGTTTTATTAATGTTTCGTAATTTTCAATTGCTTTTGTGTAGTATTTTTTATTGAAATACTCTTTTGCTTCTTTATAAAGAAGAGCACTCGATTTTTTCGATTTTTTTGATGGAGCTGATGCTTTTAACTCTTTTGCCATCAACTCTTTAAACTTGTTAACATCTTTTATAAGAGCCTGAAACTCTGCTTTTGTTACATAGTCTTTTTGAATTGCTAACACAAGAAGATTCATATCTTCTAAAAGCTTTTTTGTTTCCTCTATTGAGAGAGCATTATGCTCAACAACTTCACTTAATCGTTTCTCATACTCATCACTATTTTGTGATTTATGAAGGTTTTCTTCACGTAATTTTTTGAGTTCTAGCTTATTTTTATGTGACTTTCTGCTTAAACTCTCTACAATACTCTGTAGTCCATCAATTCTTTCACGTAGTGATTCTACTTCATTTGCTTGATTATTACTTTTGACAACAACTGTATGGAGTTTTTTCTTTGTTTCTAAAATAACTTTTTCATTGGAAGTAAGTCCATAAGGGGCAGGACTATCAAGGTCCCCAGCACCAAACGCAGATGGCTCGGCACTAAGAAAAGAAGAAAGAAGAGTTGTAAAAGCTATAGCTATTGTACTCTTTTTCATAAGTTAAATAACCTATGGAAGAAGTTTAAAATCTACACGACGATTTTTAGCCCAACACTCTTGTGTTTTATCTGTACACACAGGGTTTGATTCTCCATAACTTACCATAGCAATACGAGATGCATCAACACCCTGAGCTACCATAGCTTTTTTTACTGAGTTTGCACGTTTTAAACCAAGTGCGAAGTTATACTCATCACTTCCCCACTCATCACAGTTTCCTTCAAGTTTTACACTATATGATGCAGCCTCTTTGTTTCCAAGTGCAACTGCCATATCGATTTTTTCTTGCATCTCTGGATCAATACTAAACTTATCAAATCCAAAATAGATAGTTGGAAGTTGAGACTCAACATCACTCATACTCATACTATTTGAGTCTGAATTCACAACACTATCCTCTGTGCTAACCGTTTCTGTTGCAACTGGTGCTACTTCTTGTGCTGCTTGCTCTTGAGCCACATCTTGTGCTGCATCTGCTTTTTGATCAACTGCAGGATCTTTACTACATCCAGTAAAAACTAAAAGTGCTGCTACCACACCTGAAAGTACTATGCTTTTCATTATACAAATTCCTCAAATTAAAATTGAAATATTATACCTAAAAAATATTAACTTTTTACCAATCCATCGATTGGACACGACCAAATTTTAGCGGGAAAAGGTAGTTCTTATTATGGTTTAAACGAATAATACCTATTGAGCTTTGATTTTTATAATTTTTGATAAATATAATTGCATCACCATCTTTAGAAAATCTTGGAAATTCATTTACACCTGTAGCTGTAAGTCTTCGTATAAAATCTGTTTTTGTAGATATAAGATGGAGATTAAATGTATTTTTACTAAAAGCATTTGATGTTTCACGAGCTTTGTAAACCACATACTCTCCATGAGCAGAACATGCTGAGTTACTTCTACCATAGTAAACAAGTTGTTCCACTTCATCACTTCCAAGCTTTTTAGCAAAAACATTTGGATATCCCAAACGATTTGAAATAAATACAAAAGAGTCTCTGTCTCTAAATTGAGCATTTACATCAATACCACTATAGGTTGTTTCTCTTTTGAGTCTATTGCGTTTTTTATCATAAGTATATATATCAGGTTGTCCATTTTTTGCCATAGTCAAAAGGAGTAGATTTCCATCATCACTCACATCTGAACAGATCATCATCCCATCAGAGCTCATCACACTTTGAACTGTTCCTGTTTTTAAATCTACATACTTCAATGTTGGTACTTTCCCACTCAACGAACTATAATAAAATGCATTTTGTGCTTTATTTGCCCACTTTGGAAATAGATTGAAGCCACCTTGAATAACAGCTTGCTGGTATGTTAAAGTATAATCAGCGATCACAATTTCACTCTTTCTTGGAGCTACCACACGTGAAAAGATAACTTTTCTTTTCATCCAAGCAACCGATGGTTCACCCATGTAGTCATTGATATCATAAGCAATTGCATGAGAGATAAACATATAGTAGCTATCTTTTTTACTCACTTTATAGTTTTTTGAAAAGATAACCTCATTTGCATTGATAAGTTTAACACTTACACGCAATGATTCATCATCATCTTGAGACATCATATATCTCAAAACATACTCTGCATCCTTATTTTCAACAAGAACATCAACATCATTAAAATGAGCTATTCTATGATGACGATCAACATTAAAGAGTGATAAAACATTCATATCTGCAACCAACATTTTAAAGAAGCGAAGTTTAAATGTATCATCATAATTGATTGATGCATCTTCTATAGCTAATGAGGGCAATGTCTCTGCTTTTTTGATAACTTCAATAGTTGCATCACTCGCAAAAGTTATACTCCATGATAACATAATGAGTAATATATATTTCATACTCTACTCCTTCGACTTCAATAGAATGATAGTTCTACTTTTTATATTTAGAGGGTTACGTGGAAATACAACAGATCGTAGTCTTTCTCTAATTCTATCAGCTTCTTTGTTGAGAGCATCATTACTAGAATATTGTAAAATACGAAAATCCAAAAGCTTACCAAGTGCATTTAACTCAATAACAGCTTTTACACTCAACCCCTGTGTGTTTGGTGGAACAAAAAAATGCTCATAAACAATTGCTTGAATTTTAGCTAAATATTCATTTACCTCATTTGCCTTTGAAGAGCTATTTTCCTCTGATTGTAGATTTTTTTCATTGAGATGTAAATCCTGTTTCGTGCTAAGAGTTTTTTTTACTTGAGGAACTTTAATTTTTTGACGTATTGCATCTAAATTTCTTCTTGTGACTTTTTTTATTTGAGGTTTTTGAATCTTTTTTGTCCACACATCACTAAAAAGATCATTAACATCAATATCTTCACTCATATCTGTATCTTCTGTGGTACTTACTGGATTTACAACAGGAGCAACTTTTTTTACTTGTTTTGGCTTTTTTTGCATAACAGGTGCGATAGAAACACTAACAGATATATAATTATCTTTTTCTAAGCCATATATCTTTTTGTTTACAGGAGAGAATAACATCATGATAAAAAAGAAAAGTATCATCGCAAACAACATAAGAGATAAAAATCCACTTATGTAGAAATATTGTTGTTCCTTATCCATTTGTAGCTAATGATACCTCACGAAATCCTGCTTGTTTTACAGCAGCAAGAACTGACATCACCACACCATAATCTAAACTTTTATCTGCACTAATTAGTACTGTTGCATCTTTGTTGAACTCTTTTGATTTTTTATAAAAATTTTCTATAAAATTGTTTAGAAGATAGATCTCTTTGTTTACTTTGAGTACTTTATCTTTATCTATTGTTATATGAACAGGGGGTATTTTAGATATCTGCTTTGTAACTGATCCTTGAGGAAGTTTTATATTTTCCTCAAAAATAATATTTGGAGCAATCACCATCAAGATAGCTAAAAGAACTAACATCACATCAACAAGAGGAGTGATGTTTAACTCTGGCTTATCTTCCCAATCATATAACACAACTACACCTTACGTGCTAGTATTGCATCACTTTGCATTTGAAGATAAGAGACAAGTTCATACGACTTTCTTTTGAGAATCTGATGATATGTATATGCAAAAATAGCTACAAAAATACCAGCTGCTGTTGCGATCAATGCATCACTTACACCACTTGAGATAACGGACATACTACCACTTGTTTGCCCAATGTGAGTAAAAGTATCTAAAATAGAAACAACAGTACCAAACAAGCCAATAAAAGGAGTAGTAGAAGCAAATATTGAAAGAATTGAAAGCCCTTTTGTAGCTTCTTTTGTAGCCGCTAACATTCCTAAAGCTAAAACTTCTTTGGAAACAATTGCACTTGTTTTGATAAAATTATTTAAAAAGGAGTTTTCGTTAACAGTTGAAGCCCCCATAAGAAGTGACTCTAAAGAACCACTCTCACGAGAGAGCCAACTATTAAGAGAAAAATAGCGGTAAAAAAACACCCAGTTTAACACAATAAAGTATAGAGCTAAAAGAGCAAGTACACCTATTGTAACCGGATGACTTTTAAGATAAAAATCGATTAAATTGTTAATCATTATTAAAGTAAATTTTGTGCAGCAGACTCGATTTTTGCAGAAACTGCAGCTATTGCAGGGTTTGCATCTGCAATATCTTCAATCAGTTTCTTAGCATCATCTAATGCAGCAGCAATTTCAGACTCTGTTGTACCACGAATTGGTGCAGCACCTTCAACTAAAACAATTACTTTTTCCTCATCAACTTGAACTACTCCCCAGTTGATAAGAATCGATTCGACTGATTTATCTTCCTTTTCAACATCAACAACACCTGCATCTAACAAAGTTGTTAAAGATGCATGTCCTGCTAAAACGCCGAACTCTCCCTCTTCACCAGGGAGAACCACACTAAGGACTTCATCATTAAAGATTTCGCCATTAGGTGTTAGGATTTCAAGTTTAAACTTATCCATTACAGTCCTTTACAGTAACACTTATTTACTAGTGTTTTTCTCGTGTTTAGCGATAGCCTCATCCATACCACCAACCATGTAGAAAGAGTTCTCAGACATGTGGTCATATTTACCTTCAAGAATACCTTTGAAACCTGCAATAGTATCTTCAAGTTTAACATATTTACCAGGAGCACCTGTAAATACTTCAGCAACGAAGAATGGTTGAGAAAGGAATTTCTCAATTTTACGAGCACGTTCAACAACATTTTTGTCATCTTCACTAAGCTCATCCATACCAAGAATCGCAATGATATCTTGAAGATCTTTATATTTTTGAAGTGTTTGTTGAACACCACGAGCAACATTATAATGCTCTTCACCAATAATTTGTGGATCAAGGAGTCTTGAAGTTGAATCAAGTGGATCAACTGCAGGATAGATACCTTTTTCCGCAATTTTACGGTTAAGTACTGTTGTTGCATCTAAGTGAGCAAATACAGAAGCTGGAGCAGGGTCAGTCAAGTCATCCGCAGGAACATATACAGCTTGAACAGATGTAATAGAACCAGTTTTTGTAGATGTAATACGATCTTGAAGAGCACCCATCTCACGAGAAAGTGTTGGTTGGTAACCAACAGCTGAAGGGATACGACCAAGAAGTGCTGACATCTCAGAACCTGATTGTGCAAAACGGAAGATATTATCGATAAACATCAATACATCAAGACCTTTTTCATCACGGAAGTACTCTGCCATAGTAATACCTGTAAGAGCAATACGGTTACGTGCTCCTGGAGGCTCAGACATTTGACCGTAGCACAGTGCAACTTTGTCAAGTACGTTTGATTCTTTCATTTCGTAGTAAAGGTCATTACCTTCACGAGTTCTCTCACCAACACCGGCGAAAACAGAAAGACCGTCGTGCCCGTGTGCAACATTGTGGATAAGCTCCATGATGATAACTGTTTTACCAACACCAGCACCACCGAAGAGTCCAACTTTACCACCTTTTGCATAAGGAGCAAGTAAGTCAACAACTTTAATACCAGTTTCAAACATCTCTGTAGTAGTAGATTGATCTACTAGTGCAGGAGGTGCACGGTGAATTGACCATGCTGGAGCATCTTGAACTTGCTCACCACCATCAATAGTCTCACCAATAACATTGAAGATACGTCCAAGAACTTTTTCTCCAACAGGTACTTTAATAGGAGCACCAGTAGCAGTAGCATCCATACCACGAACTAAACCTTCACTCATATCCATAGCAATAGTACGTACACGACCATCACCTAAGTGAGCAGCAACTTCAAGCACTAAACGGTGCTCACTACCCTCTAAATTAACTTTAACTTCGATTGCTTCATTGATAACCGGAAGATATCCGTCAAAATCAACATCAACAACAGGACCCATTACCTGGCTAATTTTTCCAATCATATTTTTCTCCATTATTTCATAGACTCCACACCACTGATAATCTCTA
>JAMORZ010000052.1 GCA_027063295.1 Sulfurimonas sp. | reverse complement strand
TCTACAAGAATCATATCTGCATCAAAACCCTGTGTTTGGCTAAAACGGCTAAGTGTCAGGTTGTTGTGACTTGCTGCTTCTTGCATCAACTCATACACACTCTCAAACCTCTCAGGGTGACGTGGTACAACTACAAGTTTGGCACTATGCTCTTTTGAGTACTCAATAAACGCAGCAAGAACAGACTTCTCTTCACCCTCATGTGTACTACCTGCAACAATAAGCTCAGAGGCAGGTTTGTCGTACTCTTTTGTATGTTTTATCTCACCTGCTAGTTTAATGTTGCCTATCACCTCAATATACTTTGCACCCAAAGCTAAAAAACGGTTTTTATCTACTTCGCTTTGTACATAAATGGTATCTACACACTCTAAAAGCTTTTTGTAAAACCATCCAAACTGCAAATATTTTTTAACACTCTTGTCTGATATGCGGGCATTAAGCAATACCACTTTAGCTCCCCTTGCAAATGTAACACGAAATAAAAGATACCAAAACTCAGCCTCAAGCACAATGAGTAGTTTTTGTTTTTTGATCCAAAAAGGCAAAAACATCTCATAAGGCAAGTATCTCACCTCAGCATCATATCTGCTTGCTTCTGAGTTTCCTGTTTGGGTGATAGTGCTTATTGCTATATCTTTACCCTTAACAAGTTCTAGTATTGGTTTGAGTGCACGTGCTTCACCAAGCGAGCATACATGAAACCAGATACCATCTGTTATTTTAAATCTAGGATTGTTAAAAAGAAAAAAACGTGCGGGGATTGACTTTTTATACTTTGGTTTAAATGAGAGATATACAAGAAGTGGCAGTGCTACAAGATAGAGCACCACACTTACAATGTAGTAAAAAACCGAGAAAGGCTTCAAGCCTACTCTTCTTCGTTAGCTTTCATATAGAGGATACGACCACAGTGTGGACAAGTTGTGATATCTTCACCTCTGATTACATCAGCGTAAACTTTATCACCTATCACCATATGACAACCCATACAAGCTTGATCTTCAACAGGAACTACTGTTGTATTTTTTGCCCATCTACGAATCTTTTGGTAAAATGCAAGACCTTTTTGGTTCATCTCGCTAAGAAGTTTCTCTTTTTTTACAAAAACCTCTTGGCGCGCTTTGTTGATCTCTTCAAGTTTTGCATCAACATCAGCTTTTACAGACTCAAGGTTTGCAGAGAGTTCTTCTAGTGATTTTTTAGCAACTTCGATCTGCTCTTTTTTAGACTCGATGATCTTTTCAAGTCTTTCGATCTCTTCATTTGCAAAAGTTACTTGCTCTTTTGCAATCTCCTCTTCAAGTTGAAGAGATTTCATCTCACGCTCAGTTTTTACTTCTGCAGCTTTTTTAGAGTTTTCTTCTAGTTTTTGAGAAAGCTCTTGAAGGTGAAGCTCATTTTTTGCTTTTTTAAGCTCTTCTTCTTTAATTTCATTTGTTAAATTCTCAATATCTGACTCAATTGAGCGAGTTTTTGCTAAAGCTGCTTCATAATTGTAGTTTGCTTCTTCGATCTGTGGCTCAAATGCATCGATCTCTTTGTCTACTTGTGCAAGGTCGATTAGTTGCTTAAGATGCTTGTTCATTGGACTCCTTTGGGGTTTTTACATAGGGCTATTTGCTTATAAAAACTAGTATATATATGTAAATGGGTTTTTTGATGATGCAATTATAACTTTTAAACCTAAATTTTTCAAATGATTTTGTAAAATTTGTGCAAAAAAGTGCTCACTTTCATAATGTCCTATATCAATTAGTGAGATATTAAGTGATTTTGCTTCCATTGCATCATGATATTTTACATCGCCTGACAAAAAACAATCTGCATCAAGAGTTCTCATAAGTGAACATCCACTTCCTGTAGTCAAAGCAACTCTTTTTACTCTATCGTTTGCTTTGACACATCTTGCATGAGGTAGTCCAAATGCAGTTGATACTTTTTTTGCAAAACTCTCAAACTCCTCATCAAGATCAAAATAAGCCACAAAACCATCTTTGTGTACGATACTTAGCCCAAGAACCTCTTGTGCGACATAATCATTAAGATGTGTTTGGTCAAAGTTTGTATGCATTGCGATGTTTGAGATATTTTTTCGTATCATTTTTTGTATGAGGTTTGCTGGATATTTACTAAACTCCAACTGCTTAAGCCCTCCAAAGATAATGGGGTGGTGGGTGATAAGCAGAGTATTTTCCCCTAACTTATCTATTAGATCTTCATCCACATCGATACTCAAAGCAACAGTACTTATCTCTTGGGAGAAATCTCCAATCAAAAGTCCTGAATTATCCCACGATTCTTGAAGTTCAAATGGTGAGAGCTTATCTAAAAAACTGTATATCTCAGAGATCTTTTTCAAGTGCTTCCCCTTTTAGTTTGTATCCTCTTGCTTTATCTTCTTCACCCATCTTCTCATAGATAGCTGCTATCTCTTTGTATGCAAATGGATTTTGATCATCATACTCTAACGACTCAAGCAGATACTCCAAAGCTTCATCATCTCTACCCTGAAGCACTAAAGTGTACCCCATTTTAAAGAGTGTCTCAGCATCATGAGGGCGTTTTATATTTGCTTCAGAGTAGATAGCAAGTGCACGATCTAGCTCACCCTTCTCTCTAGACTCATCAGCTTTTTCTAAGAGCTTTTCAGCACTTGAAGTGGAAAAACTTTGTGCAGTTCGCACTACAGATGAATCTGTATTTTGCTCCTCTTGTGTATCTGTATTTTGTTCTGGATCTTTGAGTGTTTGTATATGCTCATAGATTTTAAATGCAAAAAATGCAGATGCACCCAGCATTAAAAGTTGAAAAATTGTCATTTATGTTCCTTGTATAGTTCTTTGTTAAGTAGTTCTATAAGTTGAAGTGGATCAACCTGTAATCCTCCAACTCTAGCAGAAAAATGTAAATGGGGACCCGTAATGCGACCTGTATCTCCTGAGAGTGCTATCACTTCACCCCTTTGTACCCTATCACCCTCTTTTACTTTAAATTTACTAAGATGATAATAACATGTATAAACCCCCTGCCCATGATCGATGATGATAGAGTTTCCTGCATAAAATCTATCTTGTGCCAGCATTACTCGCAACAATAGGTGTACCAACTTTAGCACGAAAGTCTGTACCGCTGTGATACCCCTTGAGTGTGTCATTGTAAACTCTTGCTTTACCAAAATCACTTGTTATCTTGGACTCAAGTGGTATGATAAAAGGTTTACTTACATAGTTTGTAGGTGTAATGGTGTTGTAGATCTTCATAGCTTGAGCATACTCTTTTGAGGTGCGTTTTTTTACAGCTTCACTTTTTGGATTTACTTTTGATTTTTGCACATGGATCTTCTCTTTTGCATAACCACCATCTACTATATCAAGGTAAAAAAAAGCATCTCTAAAGCCCACTTTGATCGCTGCTGGTTTGTGATAATAACTAACAGGGATGAGAGCATACTGCTTTTGTTTATCAGGTGTAAAAAAAACTTTATATGTTTTTTTTCCTATTTTTAGCTCATCGACATCCTCTTTTAGATCAAAAAAAACAAGAGTAGTTTTACCATTTGCAACACTTGAATGTACAATCTCCAATCCAAAAATAGCCACTGCACAAGCAAGAAAAACTATAACAAAACGCATCAATACTCTTTCATCGCCCTTGCAATATCACGTTTTTGATCTTTCTCTTTGAGTGCATGGCGTTTATCGTGAAGCTGCTTACCCTTGGCAATGGCAATTTGGAGTTTTGCTATATTTCTGTCGTTAAAATATATCTGCAAAGGTACAATAGTATAGCCATCTCTCTCTACGGCTTTTTTAAGTTTTGCTATCTGTTTTTTATGCAGTAGCAGTTTTCTGGCACCTCTTTCTTCATGCCCATAAAAATGGTGTGTTGTCTCAAGTTTGCCTATGTGTGCATTGAAAAGTGTTGGCTCACCTTTGACAAAACGGATAAAACTATCTTTTAGATTGGCTCTGTGAGCTCGAAGCCCCTTAACCTCACTCCCTTTAAGTACAAGTCCAGCTTCAAACTTCTCTTCAATAAAATAATCATGATAAGCTTTTTTGTTTTTTGCTATTGTCTCACCCATTGTTACTAACTTTTCCTTTTACTCTAAAAAAACTACTTCCACTACCACTAAAAAAGTAGCCATCCTTATAATGCTCTTTGAGTTTTGGATAGACACTCAAAGCTGGTGCAAATAGATCGTTTGCCTCTGTAGCACTCATGCTTGAGAGTATCTCTTTTGAGCTAAGTTGTTTAAGCCTTTGGATCTCAAACCCATCTATAGGGTTGTAAAAATTCTCACGATAGATCTTATACACTTTTGGTGTACTGATCTGTATCTTTGGAGTGAAAGTCTCTAGTTTTAAAAGTTCCTCATCAAACTTCTCAACCACTTCACCTATCCCACTTACATTTGCACTCTCATATCCATAAATGAAAAACGGTACATCAGCACCAACTTGCAAACCAATCTGAGCAAGTTCATTCAAACTAAGTCCAAGATTAAGAACATTGTTACACATCTTAAGATAAGTTGCACCATCACTACTTCCACCACCAAGTCCAGCAAACGCAGGGATCTTTTTTTCAACTTTTATCGCATGTGTTTGCATCAAACGCTCTAAACTCTCAGAGTGAGTTGCCTCTTTAAGTGCAAAATAGGCTTTGTAGATAGTATTTTGCTCTGTTGTACAATCAAAATCACCTACAATTCCAAAATCATTTTTTTTAAAGGTTGTTTGTTCTTTTGGTAAAAAACTCAACTCATCATAAAGAGATTCTACTTTCATAAAACGTGAAAGTATCTCGTGATACTCCCCTCTCATACCTGTAATTTTTAAAAAAATATTTACTTTGGCATAAGCTTTGTACTGTTTCATCTTTACGACTTTAACATCTTTGAGAGTTTATCAAGTTCTTTGCTATCTACATCTTTTGCTGCAGCCTTATTTGCATCTTTAACATCCTCAATAAGCTCACTTCTGACAATACTTACATCTGAAGGTGCATCGATACCAAGCTTCACACCACCTTTTTCTATCGCAATCACCTTGACTACGATATTATCACCAATAACTATTGAATCATCAAGTTTTCTAGCCAATACTAACATTTTTCTATCCTACCTAATTCATATTTGACATTACCATCTTTGATGGTAACAATTGAGATACTTTCACCATTATCTATCCAGTAAGTACCCTCTTTTTGTTCTCTAAGATCTTCTAAAGCAAGAACTCTTCCATATTTGAGATTATCACTATCACCATCATAAAAATTCTGCTTAATTTGAAGTGACTTTGTTATATCCAAAGCCTCTTCACCATCATAATAAAACTGCCCTTCACATAAACGCTCAAGTGCACTTAAACTTCCATACTCTATACCAAGCTTTTGTGCGATAAGACGACCAAGGGAACGGATATATGTTCCTTCACTTACAGTTGCTTCAAAAGTTACAAATGGATGAGAGTAGTGAAGCAATTTTGTTTCATAGATAGTTGAATCAATGGTGTTGAGTTTTACTTCTACACCTGCACGAGCCAAATCATAAGCACGCTTACCATCGATCTTTTTTGCTGAGAAGATCGGTGGTTCATAACTCAACTCACCCTCAAGGGATTTTACTGCGTTTTGAACCTCATCATCACTGAACTCATCTACACTATCTATCTGCTCAATCATCTCAATATCTAAAGAATCACTTTTTGCTCCAAGCCAAAGTGTTGCTCTATAGGTTTTTGGAGTTTTGTTTAAAAAACGAAATAGCTTAGTATGGCTTCCAAATCCTATCACCAAAACACCTTTAGCAAAAGGATCAAGTGTACCCGTGAATCCTGCTTTTTTTACACCATACTTGCGTTTAAGTATTGAGAGAAATTTATTTGATCCAACTCCACTTGGTTTGTAAGCTACAAAGAGTCTATTCATAGTTTCTCCACAAAAGAAGCAAGTATCTCTTTTTTATTGCCGCCAAAGTTGATAGAGAGTTTAAACTCACGGCCTGATTTACTCACACCATTGACTCGCCCTGTACCAAAGATCTTGTGACGAACCAAATCCCCTTTTTTAAAGTTAGTGTTTTTTTCCACTTTTAATGAACCCTTACAGAGTCCTGCTTCATTGAAAAAACGACTTTTTTCAAGATCGCTTCTTCGCCCTTTGTAAAAACGGCTTGCAGCATGACAAAGTGTAAGAGTATCTTTTGCACGTGTAAATGCAACATACCCTAAACGACGTTCCTCTTCAAGGTCACTTCCATCACCAATAAGTGGTAAGAAACCTTCTTCTAAACCAATGATAAAAAGATGCTCAAACTCAAGCCCTTTTGAAGCATGGATACTCATCATATAGATAGACTCGCCCTCAACTTGATCTTGATCACTTTGAAGTGTAAGCTCATTTAAAAATTCATCAAGTGTTGCTTCTGGATTGTTTTTTATAAAGTCTCTAAAAAGAGCATAAAATTCATCCATATTGAGTACTCTATCTTGTTCATCTTGCATCCCTTTGTAGATATCTTTTAGATGAAACCTCTCTTCTAAAAGATCAATAAACTCATAAGTTGACTCTTGTGCAAGTGTTGCAACATCTTGTATATCTTCGATAAACTGTTTGAGTGTTGCTGCGTTTTTCTTTCTAACCAACCCTTCAAGCTCACCTTGATCAACACTTCGGATATATTCAAATATCGACTTTCCTGCTGTGTGTGCTGCAAGTTCTATCTTATCTACACTTGCTTTTCCAAGACCACGTTTTGGCTTGTTTACAACACGTTTAAAAGAGAAATCATCATGAAAATTTGTAATCACACGGATATAAGAGATAAGATCTTTAATCTCTGCTCTATCATAAAAACGCAATCCACCAACGAGTTTATAAGAAATTCCTGCACGATTGAGTCCCTCTTCGATGGAGCGGGAAAGTACATTGACACGATAGAGGATTGCTATCTCTTTAGCACTCACACCCTCATCTAAAAGTTTATTTATTTTTAGTGCAATTTTCCTTGCTTCTTCATTCTCATCATTTGAGTTAAGCACAACAACATCATCACCATCTCCACGAGTAGCGATCAGTTTTTTCCCAAGACGGGAACGATTGTGCTCTATGAGAGTATTTGCAACTTTTAAGATAGGAGATTTTGAACGGTAGTTTTCCTCTAGCTTAAAAACTTTCGCTCCTCTAAAATCATCATCAAATTCCATAATATTACGGATATGAGCACCCCTCCAGCCATAAATTGACTGATCGTCATCACCGACAACACAAATATTGTTGTGCGTGGTACAAAGTTTTTGGATCAGTTTAAGTTGCAGTTCATTTGTATCTTGGTACTCATCTATCATGATATATTGATATCGCTGAGAAGTTTTTTGTGCAAGTTCTTGATTTTCATCTAAAAGCTTATATGTGAGTGCCAAAAGATCATCAAAATCAACAAGATTGTTTTCTAAAAGATATTTTTCATACTCTCTATAAACCTCAGCAATCTGCTTATAATTAAATAGTTCTGCTTGTTTATAAGCATCATCTGGACTCATTAAAGAGTTCTTATAACGTGAAATCTCACTAGCAATGAGAGGTGTTGCTATCTCTGTGTTTATCTTTTTAATGATTCGTTTTTTATCATCAGTATCGATAACTACAAAATTATTTTCTCGACCTAAGAGATGTATATTAAACTTTAAAAATAAAAGACCAAACTTATGAAATGTGCAAAGCAATGGAGGATAAGAGATATTTTCTATCATAGCTAAAGAGCGCTCTTTCATCTCTTTAGCTGCTTTATTTGTAAAGGTCAAAGTAAGTGTATTGGATGCAGGGATACCTATCTCTTCAATAAGATATGCCAAACGAGATACTATCGTAGTTGTTTTTCCACTTCCTGCTCCTGCAAGTATAAGCACAGGACCCTCTGTTTGCTTCACAGCCGCCGCTTGAGAATCGTTTAATCTTTCAAATATTTTATCCATCTTTTCCACTACTTGTATAGAATAGATATATTATACCTAAATTGAGATAAATTATTATAAAACCATTGCAATTATTATAATTATGAGTTATAATTTTATTATCACTTGTACTTATAGGAATTATTATGTTAAAAGATTTTGCTAAACTCCAGACATTTTTGATGGTTATTAAGGAGAAAAGTTTCTCTAAAGCTTCTGCTAAATTAGGGATTTCACAGCCTGCTGTTACACAACAGATCAAATTTATCGAGGATTATTTAGATACAAAAATAGTTGAACGTAAGAAGAATGGTATTTTACTAACTAAAGAGGGGGAAGATCTTTATCGTATCGCATTGCGTTTAGAAAAAGCTATAACAAACTCTGAAAAAGAACTCTTAAAAATCATCAATAAAGAGTTTACATTTGTAATGGGGTCTTCATTTGCTATTGGTAACTATATACTCCCTAATTACCTTGGTGAGATTAAAAAGCGTATTGGTAATGAAGTCTTTATGAATGTTGATCTCTCAAGTAATGTTATAGATCAACTTATTGACAAAAAAATTGATGTTGCACTGATCGAGTCACCAGTATTTGAAGATGGTATCATCTACAGAGAATGGGTGGAGGATGAACTTGTACTCTTTTCTAACCAACCAATCAAAAAGCATCTCTCTGCAGATGACTTGATGCAATTTGACTGGATATGTCGTAACGAAGAGTCCCATACTAGACGTTTAACTGCAGAGGTTTTTGAAGAGATTGGTGTACAATGTAACAACTTCAATGTTCTTGGTGTCTTAGCGTCTCCAACTGCCATCAAGGAGTCTATCCTTCATGCAGATAAAAACTCTGAACGTCCGCTTGTCTCCATCATGTCCCGTCATGTAATCCAAAATGAGATAGACAATGGTATGCTTTATGAAGCACGTTTAAAAAATCATAAAATTATGAGAAAATTTTACATCGCCTACTCTAAAGAGCGTAAACATGATGCTTTTGTAGATAATGTAGTTAACTACCTACTCTCTTTACATAAAATCTAAAGAGAGTAGAGAATTATTTTAAAAACTTTGAGTTTTCAGGGTTTGATAAAAATGATGCCATCGATGTCTTTACACCACTTTCATCTATCTCTTGTGGTTTTACCCTTAGATCTTCTTTGTAAGTCGAAAGGTTGATAAAGACAGGTGTCTCATCTACTATAACCTGCATAATACTCAAAAGTGGTACACTAACAACACTTCCTATGTTTTCACTTCCAAACCCTGCTTCAAAGATCAATATATCATCTTCAATTCTTGCTGTCTCAAATGTATAACCAGCAAGGAAAAAAAGTGTCAAAGCCCTAAACTCTTCAACGATACTTGGTGGCAATTCTGGTTCAAAGCTCACATCTTCAATCTTACACAAAATACCGAAATTTTGTTCTTTCTCAAAAAAAAGAACAATCAACTCCTGTATACTTTTTTGCATAAATAATGCAAAATCTCTATCCTCAATCACATTTTCTAACAATGATATTCCTTATATTTTCTTGCGGTATTATATCAAAATCTACCATAGCATTCATCATTGCTATCTTTTTATATTCAAATACTCTATCTACTTCTATATTTTTTTCAAAAATCTTCTTCTGCTCAAGGAGTCTTGCTCTTGTTGTTCCTTGAAGAAGTGGATGTTTTGGTGTCCACCACTTTGCACCATCATAAAGTGCAATATTTGCTATGGTTGTATCTGTTAGAAGGTTGTTTTTACAGATGAGTACATCATCACACTCACCCCTTTTTGCATACAGTGCATCAAGTTTTTCTCTAGCAGTTGATTTGAACTTATACTCAATACTCTCATCATCTACAAAAAATAATTTTTGAATATTTCTTTTCTTGTAAGGAAAATATTCTACTGAGTAATCTCCATCTAAAGAGTAAATAACCTTACAACGCAACAAACCATCTTGTGTTGGTTTTATAATAGTTGATAAATCGATAATATTTTTTGATGAAAAACTCTCAAACACCCCATCAAGACGTTTTTGATGATAAGAGAGATTGTAGATTTTTTTATCTACAATCTTTACGGTCTCAAAAAAAGTTTCATTCACTAAAAAGATCCGTCGAGAGGTATCGCTCTGCTGTATCACAAAGAATAGTTACAATCATTTTTCCCTGAAACTCTTTGCGAGAAGCTACTTGCATCGCAGCATACACATTTGCCCCTGATGAGATCCCAACAAGTAAACCCTCTTTTTTTGCAAGATCTTTTGCAGTGCTGATGGCATCTTCACTTCTAACCTGCACCACTTCGCCATAGAGTGTAGTATCGAGCACATCAGGGATAAATCCAGCACCAATTCCCTGTATCTTGTGTGGTGCACCACTTTTACCTGAGAGTACTGCACTCTCTTTGGGCTCTACTGCAAAAACAGCAATCTCACTCAAAGACTCTTTGAGTGCTGTTGCAGTTCCTGTGAGCGTTCCACCTGTTCCTACTGCTGCGACAAACGCATCAACTTTGCCATCTGTATCTCTGAGTATCTCTTTTGCAGTTGTTTCTTTGTGTATCTGTGGATTTGCTGCGTTTACGAACTGTTGGAGTATTAGAGTATTATCCATACTTTTTTCCAACTCTTTTGCTTTATCTATACTTCCTTGCATCCCTTTTGCAGCAGGCGTTAAAACAAGCTGTGCACCAAGTGCTTGAAGTATCTTTCTTCGCTCTATACTCATAGAATCTGGCATTGTCAAAATCAGCTTTAAACCCTGTGCCGCACAATTGGCTGCAAGTGCTATCCCTGTATTACCACTTGTTGGCTCTATGATGGTTGTGTCTTGATTGATTACTCCATCTTTTTGAGCTTGATGTATCATGTTAAACCCTATACGGTCTTTGACTGAGCTTGTTGGGTTTAAAAACTCACACTTTCCAAGTATGGTTGCTCCTGTTTGCTCTGAAGCATAGTTAATCTTTACAAGAGGTGTGTTACCTATTAGTTCTGTTATATTGTTAGCTATATTCATATCTCTTATATTCCTTTGGCTTATTCTACATCAAAAAGGTTACGAACACAAACATCTATCATCTCATACACTTTCTCAAACCCATTAAACCCTTTAAAAAAGTAAGGATCAGGCACATCAGCCCCATCATACCCATAATCTCCAAGTTTGACCAAGTTTGTAGCTCCCATCTTTTTTAGATCATTGTAATTTGAACTATCAAGTGCAACAATTAGCTCAAACTTTGTAAAATCTTCTTTTTTTACCTGTCTTGCCCTTAACATTGAAATATCAATATTGTGTAGTTTTGCAACCTTTATGGAGTTTGCACAAGGCATCTCACCTATGTGCCAATCCCCTGTTCCAGCTGAGTCCACAACCACATCAAGATCGTACTTTTTGACAAACTCCCTTGCAATCCCATCAGCCAAAGGGCTTCTACAGATATTTCCCAAACACACAAATAAAACAGATTGCATCAATGTTGCCTTTTTTTGCTAGAATTATACTAAAAAAGAGATGATATGGCGATTTACTACAGCGATGGAAAAAAACTAACAAATGTTGAGTACGATACAATCGTAAAGGTTGGAGATGTGGTAGATGGTATGAGAGTACTCTCAGTTAATGCAAAAGATCCTGGTGAGTATGCAGTTTTTTTGCTTGAACCAAACACAAGAGTAACTTGTTATATCTTTGATGAAGTATTTATCATTGGAAAAATGGATGGCTTTGAGAGTCTTGCAGAGGCGATAGAAGCTTGGAGTAATGATGAGATCTAAACTCTCTTAACTCCAAGTTTTTTCAACTCTTTTACAAACCAATCTATCAAAATTTCTTTTTCCTCTTTTGTTAGTTCAGCATCTTTATGAAACATCAAGTAACTTGAGAGAGGCATCATACCTAACTTCACTGTTTTGATAGCTCTTTTTAACCTTGCAATTTTTGTCTCTTTATCTATATTTTTATACTTAGAAAAATTAAACGCAGCTCTGCCATCCTCTACATGAGAAACAACACCAAAAGAAAAAGGAGCGATATTAGCATATAAAGACCAGTTTGTTTCATTGGAGTGGCAATCATAACAGCTTTTTTTTAAAATCTTTTGCACTTTCTCATCTGTCTGAAGTGCTAAAGAAGCATCAACAGGAGGATTTGTTTTTTTAAGGGGTATAAACTGTATTACAATCAACACCCCAACAAAGAAGAGTACACTTTTTAAAACAATCCCACCTTCTCTCATTACCAAAAAATTCTCTCAGATGTGACATTGGAACTATTTTTATTTGTTTTTACATCTGTTTCATGAGCACCTGCCCATCCTGAGCCTTCTTCAAAAAACTCAACATTAAAGTCATTATACTCTTTTGAACTATCATACTTGTTGTAGATCAACCATTTATCTGGGTAGATATCTAAAGTTGCTTTATATGTTAGGTTGATACTTGAGTTTAGTTTTAGATGGAGTTTTACATTTGGATCTTCATCATCAATACTTGTAACATCTACATTTGTTTTACGATGCTCCTCTGCAGAGTTGATAGTACCATTTTCCCCTTTATGGTGTGTATTTACAAACCAACGTGGATCATCGCTATATTTTGAACCTGTACCATCAGGAAGAAGAGATTTATCACAGTTTATCCCTTTATCATCAGTCCCTGAACAATAACTCTCAACCCATGCATACACATCTGATTCATGTCCAGCGACTCTCGTTCTTGTTCCATGTGCTTTTGCGTACAGGAAGATAGAACGTATAGATTTTGAAGCAACACCACTTACATTTTCTGATGTTCCATCGATAGTGTAATCAGATGAAGCATTCATATCCATGTTTTCTACAAGCAGTGGGTTTTTTGCTGTATCATTTTCTCTCTCAAAATTATATGCCAATACACTGTTGTTATAATCAAGAGTTGCTACACCATCGCTAAATGCCAGATCTGTATTATCGATCTCATTTTTCTCAACATCATCTATGCCAGCAGGTAAAACCAAAGAGAATGTTACATTCATATTGTTTTCCCACAGATCATCTTTAAAGTTTAGAGTAGTTGCTCCATCTTTATTTTGTGCAGTGATTTGTAGTTTGATTGCAGTTGATGTTGTGTTGATCTCATTTGCAAAATATGTCCAATCATCGAACTGATTTTTGATATCTATACCACTGAGTACAAAAGTATAAGGAACAAAAGTTGCATTTATCTCCCCAACGATAAACCTTCCAGCTTCATCAGTATCATCCTCATCTACATCAGCAAAATGTTCATCCACAACTTTTATCTCAATTTTACCAACATCTGTAAACTTCATAGTGCTATCGCCACTTTTGTTGATATCAAAACTATCTACAAAGCTAAGTTCACCTTCAAGGGTCACCTCTTCATCATCTTTGTTATACCCCTGAAAACTAAGTGTAAGGTTTTGATCAGCATCTTCAAGTACATAGTTGTCTTCATCAGAATCTATCGTTACGTTGATATCTTTTGCAGCTTTTAAAAGCTCTGTTTCATTAATAGTTAGTGTAAACTTCTCAGGTCGTACTGCAAACTTATCACCACTCAAGATATATCTATAACATCTTTGTTCATTCCCTTCATCATCTTGACAATCTGCACCATTATCTACACATGAAGGATAAGAATAAATTTTAATCTCACCATCATCTTCTTTTTTGGTACATGCTTTAAATCTTATAGCAACATATTTGTATGCATCATCGACATTAAAACTTGCTTCTTTCTCTTCTGATTCATTGGAAAAGAACCATGCAGCATCACTTACAGCAGTACAATCACTCCCTTCTGTTGTATCTGCAGAAGGACAACTTACAGCACGATATGTTACAGTGACCTCCTCATCAGTTGTAACTAATGTTTCATTGTCATCATCGAAACTCCCAAGTGTTACACTAAAATCCTTTCCCGCAATCTTTGTAGAAATATTTCTATCTTCATCTGAAGTTACTTTGCCATCATCGTTTGTATCCCCTCTAAAGATATCATAAGCATCAAAGAGCCCCATTGTACTTGCTATTGCTATATGAAAAACATCATGAATAATAAGTTCGTATTTAATCTCATCACCATCTTCAATAAAAAGATTTACAGGATTTGACAAAGTTAAGCTTAAGTTTTCATCTGGTTCAGCATAAGAATCCCATTTTACATTAAAATCAATAAGTTTTGATTTTGGTGGTTGACAATCTTCATCAGAACAATCAGCACACTGCTTTTCAAAAACCAATTCACCACTATATTCATTTGCATCATAGTCAGTACCCTCTTGTGCTGTATCTTCTACAAGTTCCCAATCAAGCTTTAGCTCCACATCATTTCGACAGAGTGCTTCACGCGTTCCTGTTGTAAAGTAATCAACTGTTACATTGATATCTGCAGCATCCTCTTCATCTTCCTCAAACTCTCTATCTTCTGATGTTACATAACTGTTTGGTGTATAGATACATCTATCACCATCACCCAAGAAAAATTTCATATCTGAATCTGGTTTCAACCAATAAATATCTGTATTTGCATCAGGATCAACATCTATACGATAGCCATTAAGTGCCCCAACAAATGCTTTTACACCATCACCATCTGTATCAAATG
>JAMORZ010000051.1 GCA_027063295.1 Sulfurimonas sp. | reverse complement strand
ACGATGTAGATGTAAAAGTGGTTGCCAATATGACAGTAGGCTTTAATGGTGCAGCACTTGCAGCACTGGTAAATGAAGCAGCACTTTTAGCACTGAGACAAAAAGATTTTCAAGTGACATTAGAGCATTTTCATCAGGTGAAAGATAAAGTGATGTTTGGAAAGAAAAAACTTCAGATGCTCAGTGATAAACAAAAAGAGTATCGTATTACCTACCAAGCAGGTAAAGTAATAGCAGCAACATATTTTGACTTGCCATTTGAAAAGCTGATGCTATCAAACGAAAAACTCACACCAGCAACTGATGAGCCACTCTTGCAACAAGAGATAGAAGCAAGAGTAAAGATGCTTTTAGCAGGTGTGGTTGCATGTGAAATCAAGTACAATGAACATGGAAGTAGTGCAAAAGGGGATCTTTGTGAAGCAAAAGAGCTTGTAGAGTCTATGTGTCAAGAGTATGGTATGTGTTCATCACTCATGCCAAAAGAGGGTGAAGAAGAGCTTATCATGAAAAAGCTTTATGATGAGTGTCGAGACCTTTTACTCTCCATGCCAAGTGTGATGCAGTCTGTTGAAGCTGTACTTGCAGAGCGTGAGAGTATCTCTAAAGAGGAAGTGAGAAAGTATCTTGATGCAGTTCTTTAGTGGTTTTTCTCTTCAAAATGAAAAAGAGTTTTTTAAAGACTATATTGATGAGAGTGAGTATTGTGTAGCTGGTTTTAGCTATGGTGCTATAAAGGCTCTTGCGTTTGTAAAAACACAGCTGCAAATGGGTGTACGAGTAGATAGACTTCAGCTGCTCTCTCCTGCATTTTTTCAAACCAAAGAGAAAAAATTTAAAAAACTCCAACTGATGGGGTATAAAAAAAATAAGCAAAAATATCTTGAGAGTTTTATGCAGAGTTGTTTTGCCCCATACAGTGTGCAAAAAGTGCAACAAGTAGAGACAAAAGAAGAAGAGTTACAAGAGCTTTTAGAGTATGTATGGAATGATGAAGATTTTGCATACCTTGAAAAAAAAGGTGTTGTTGTTGAAGTGTTTTTAGGTGGCAAAGACAGTATCATCGATGTAGAGGGTGCAAGAGAGTTTTTTTTACAAAACGCGATTGTAACTTACATCAAAGATGCAAACCATTTTTTACAAATAAACTAAGGAGAGAGTATGAGTGAGATTAAGATTGGTGTGATTACAGCAAGTGATAGAGCAAGTAAAGGGATATATGAAGATATCTCTGGAGTAGCTATCCAAGATACGATGAAAGAGTATTTGGTAAGTGAGTTTGAGATAGTATATAGATGTATTCCAGATGAGCAAGATGTACTTGAAGCTACTATGAAAGAGCTTTGTGATGATGAGGGGTGTTGTTTGGTAGTAACTACGGGTGGAACAGGACCAGCACTTCGTGATGTAACACCAGAAGCAACTGAAAACGTCTGTCAAAAAATGATGCCAGGTTTTGGTGAGCTTATGCGCCAAGTAAGCCTACAGTATGTACCAACAGCAATTTTATCTCGTCAAACAGCAGGTATTAGAGGAAAATCTCTTATTATTAACCTTCCTGGAAAACCAAAGTCGATTCGTGAGTGTTTAGATGCAGTTTTTCCTGCTGTGCCGTATTGTATTGATCTTATTGAGGGTCCATATATTGAGACGAATGAGGATGTTATAAAGGCATTTAGACCAAAAAAAAGTTAAGTTTAGTAGAGAGATCTACTAAACTTTAGTTGGATTGTTGATAAAACTGAGCTACCAGCATTTGAGCAGCTTGCATAACAGGGTAGGTTGTTGGAGCGGATGTTAAAAGAGGGTGTGTTGCAACTTGAAGTCCAACAAGATCAAAGATAGTATAACCACCTTCAATAATAGCACCAAGCATATTGATCATCTCTCCAGCATCAAGTCCACCAACAAGCTGTGCTCCTATCACGATACCACCTTTTTTTGTAGCTAAAAGTTTGATCGCTTGAGATTGAGTGTTTGGTAGTGCTGCTGGATGTTTTCCTGCAACTTTTACAACTGTAGATATATATTCTATCCCCTCTTGCTTTGCCTGTGATTCTGTAACACCAGCTGAGCCAAATGCTTGATCGTTCATCACAGTGGAGAAGATACCGATAGTTCCTTTAAAAGATTTTACAAGGTTGATACTAAAAAGATTTGCTGCAGCTGTACGTGCTTCTGCTGTTGCTGTAGAAGCTAGCATAACAGGGCTTACTCTACGAGTGATAAAATCACGTTTCTCAGCGCAATCACCAACTGCAAAGATATCTTTAATATTGGTTCTCATATACTCATCAACTCTTATCGCTCCAAACTCACCGATATGGATACCACTCCCTTTGGCAACTTCAACATTTGAAGTATAACC
>JAMORZ010000050.1 GCA_027063295.1 Sulfurimonas sp. | reverse complement strand
TTCCCTCTTTTATCTCACCATGTTTACAAATCATACATCTCATACTGTCATCCTTTTTTTATAATCATTGCTCCATTTTGCTTTATCTGGATAACAAGCAGTTATAATGATCATCTAGATATTCTTCTATAATTTCACCCCTGAGTATGACATCTTCAACATCTTGTTCAAAAATATCTCGCTCAAACATTCTTTGAAGTGCATGTTCTCTATAAATAAAAGTCAAAAATACCTCTTTTGTTCTTTATTATATCAAAATTGCAATAAGTTCAAAGATAGTATTTTAAAAAGGAAAGAAAGGAAAGAAAGAGAAAGAAGCTTCCACAGAGATTACTCTGCAAAAGCTCCTGGTTTTACAAGCTTAGCGTAACGAGCTTCCATACGCTCATCTTCACTCATAGCTTTAAGTTTTGAGACTTCATCTAAGAAATACTCTTTGATAGCATCTGCCGCACCCTCTTTGTCACGGTGTGCACCGATGAGTGGTTCGTTGATAATATCATCAATAAGACCAAGCTCTAACAAATCAGATGAAGTGATCTTCATTGCGTTTGTTGCAGCTTCAGCTTTTTTAGGATCATTCCATAAAATCGCAGAACAACCCTCTGGTGAGATTACACTAAATACAGAGTAGCGCATCATAGCAAACTTATCTGCAACACCAATAGCCAAAGCTCCACCAGAACCACCCTCACCTATAACGATAGAGATAGTAGGTGTTTTGATATCTGCAAGCTCTAAAAGGTTTCTAGCGATCGCTTCAGATTGATTACGCTCTTCTGCACCAAGACCAGGATATGCACCCGGAGTGTCTACTAACATCAAGATCGGCATACCGAACTTCTCTGCTAGTTTTGCGGCACGAAGTGCTTTTCTGTACCCTTCAGGATGTGGCATACCAAAGTTACGCTTGAGCTTGTTTTTTGTTCCTCGCCCTTTTTGTTCACCTATAACCATAACTTTTTCATCACCGATATAACCCATATAGCAGATGATAGCTGCATCATCACGGAAGTGACGATCACCATGAATCTCATACTTATCTCTCATAATAAGGTTAATATAGTCAAGCGCATAAGGACGATCAAGGTGACGAGCAAGTTGAAGCTTTTGAAAATCAGAAAGATTTTTGTAGATCTTCTCTACAGTTTTATCCATCTCTTTTGTAAGCTCTGCAACTTTACCCTCATCATGGCGAACACGAGCAGATATGATATCTTCTTGGAGAAACTTTATCTTGTGTTCAAAGTCTAAATATGTTGCCAATTGAAATCCTTAATTAGATTTTTTTGAAGATGAGAACACCATTTGTTCCACCAAAACCAAATGAGTTTGACATAACTACATTTAAGTCAGCTTTTCTTGCACCCTCTGTTACATAATCAAGATCACAATTCTCATCTGGAGTTGTGTAGTTGATCGTTGGAGGGATAATACCATCACGCATAGCCATAAGACATGTAACAGCTTCGATACCACCTGCAGCACCAAGACAGTGACCAATTTGCCCTTTAATAGAACTCATAGGAGTTGAAGTTCCAAGAAGCTCTTTTACTGCTGCTGTTTCGTTTTTGTCATTGATAGGTGTTGAAGTACCGTGTGCATTTACATAATCAACTTTTGGTTCACCTGCCATTTTATATGCTGCTTTCATAGCACGAGCTGGACCATCAAGAGATGGTGTAGTGATATGGTTTGCATCACCAGACTCACCAAAACCGATAATCTCACCATAGATTTTCGCTCCACGTGCTACTGCCGCTTCGTACTCTTCAAGTACAAGTGCTGCTGCACCCTCACCCATAACAAAACCATCTCTATCTTTATCAAATGGACGAGATGCAGTTTTTGGAGAGTCATTTCTTGTAGAGAGTGCTTTCATTGCAGCAAAACCACCAACACCAGCACCAGTTACAGCAGACTCAGCAGAAACAACGAGCATACGATCAGCTCCATTACACATGATAGTTTTACAAGCTTCACTTACAGCATGTGTACCAGCTGCACAAGCTGTTACACTAGAGAGGTTTGGTCCTTGCGTTCCATGCTCAATAGATACAAAACCACCAAGCATATTTACAAGTGCACCAGGAATAAAGAAAGGTGAAATACGACGAGGCCCACGAGTTTCTAAGATAATTGAGTTTTTCTCGATAGATGGAAGTCCACCAATACCACTACCAGCAGAGATACCAAAACGTGTCATATCTATATCTTCACCAAATGCAGCATCTTCCATAGCTTCAGCAGCAGCTTTAAGTCCAAGATGGATAAAACGGTCAGCTTTTTTCACCTCTTTTGGTGGCATAACCTCTGATGGATCGAAGTTTTTCACTTCACCAGCAATCTTTACACTGTAATTTTCAGGGTCAAAAAGA
>JAMORZ010000049.1 GCA_027063295.1 Sulfurimonas sp. | reverse complement strand
ATATCTTTTGAGTTATCCCCAAGCATCCAAGCCTCATCTTCATCTTTATTATACTCACAACTTCCTAAAACTTTATAAAGCATTTGGGGATCTGGCTTAGAAACTGTTACTTTATCCGCTCCAACAATCTCTTTGAAAAAATGCTCTACCCCAACTGCGTTTAACATAAGCTGTGCAAACTTTGTGGGTGCATTGGTTGCAACTCCCATCTTGATGCCGTGTTTAAAGAGTGTTTCTAAGAGTTCATACACACCATCGTAGAGTTTTGTGTGTTTTGTGCACTGTTTTGCATAATGTTTTTCAAACACCTCTTTATCTGTTTGTTGGTAGCTCTCAGTTTCATAAAAAAGCTTTGGAAGGTTTCTCTCATGAAGATTGATAGCTTCTACTACAAAATCTTCACTCAAAGGGGGTAAATTGTGATTTTTTTGCCGAACATAGTTGATAGAGATTGTGATATCTTTTTTAGAATCAACCAGTGTACCATCCATATCAAATATAACTATCTTTTGCATACTATCTCATCTTGTGATATAACTCTTCAAGGGTATCTACAAAACCATCACTGTCATTTGGACATTTTGCCACTCGATACTCTTTAAACCCAAGCTCCTCAGCGATCTCTCTATACTCCACATCAAGCTCATAATCTGTCTCAGAGTTATCTATGGTAAATGCCAATGGAAATACTACTACACCACGATTACGAACAGTTTTGAGCTTATCTTCTAGTGATGGGCTTAACCACTCCATAGGTCCAACTTTAGACTGATAGGCAAGGTGAACTTCATGAAAATTGATATTTTCTTGCTCCATCATCTCGCGAAGCAACAAAACATGGCGATTGATATGTTTCTCATATACATCTCCGTTTTGTACTATCTTCTTTGGAAGTCCATGAGCAGAGAATATAAGATCAAAATCCCTGTAATCATCTCCATCAACACACTCTTTTATCTTCTCTAAGATTGTTCTGTTGTATGTTTCATTTTCAAAAAAGTGTTTTATCTCTACTAAAACAGCATTACCTTGTGTATTGTGGTAGTGTTGCTCAAAATCCTCTAACGAAGATTTTGTTGTTGTTGTAGAGTACTGAGGATAAAGAGGTATAAGGTATATTTTCTCAATCTGTTTCTCCTCCAAACGGCTAATCACTTTATCTGCAAACGGTGGAGTGTAACGCATCGCAAAATCAACATACACCTCTTCACCTAAACGCTCTTGAAGTTTTGCAACAAGATTTTTCGTATGCCCAACAAGGGGTGACTTACCACCAAGCTCTTTGTAGATCTCTTGAGAGCTTTCTGTTCTCATAAAGGTGATCATCCCACCAACAAACTTTCTTAAAAGGGTACTTTTCATTGTTAAAATATTTTTATCATTAAACATATTTTTTAAAAAAACTTCAACCTCTTCTAGGTTGTTTGGACCACCCATATTGAGCAGAACTACCGCCTCTTTTGCACCCATTTTACTATACTCTCTTTTTTGGTTTTTTTGCTTTAAACTCTTTTGATGCAAGATGTTCTAAAAACACCGTAGCATACGAGCCCTTTGGAAGTGTAAATGAAATAGTAAGCTTATCGAAGTTATTATGATAATCCAAAGTGATATCTTGTGGGAAAACAACAGCTTCTCTTCTAAGCCCTTTCTCATAAAGAAACTCATCATCATATTTTTTTTCAATCTCTCTTGCTTGTGAGCGTGCACGAAATACATCACGACCACATAACAAACCTGTTGGTACAACTTTGTGTGCTTCAAAATCTTTTTGTGGTAGTTTTTTTGGTGTAAACAGTTTTTGTGATTCAAGACTTAAAAAAACATCCCCCTCCAAAAGTAAAAACTTGCCACTATTTTCTTCTCTGCTTATCACAACCCTCTCACTGAGCCAGTCATTAAAAAATACAGACTGATAAATAGAGATGAGAAACTTTTTTAGTTTTGTATCATTTATGTACAAATCCCCTGCTATCATCGCTTTTGCTTGTTCAATAGAGTCTTCATCATGCCCAAAACGTTGATAACCAAAATAGTTTGGCAAACCATTCTTCTGTGCTTTTCTTGCAAGTTTTTCAATACGACCAGCTTCAATCTGATCTACCTCAAAAAGGTTAATCTTAAATCTGTTTCCAGCCAAATCACCCATACGGATAGAGTGTGTGTGGCGTGTGATTTTAAGGATCTTTATCTGATTGTGCTTAAACTTTTTTAATGCTTTTTCATACTTTGCTTCTATGCTGATATACTGCGTTGTTGTTGCATGTTTATCCTTCAGCCCTGCATACCCTATCTTCTCGGCATTTATATCCAAAAACTTACTAAACGCAGCGATCATATCCCACGTTGTAAGTTCAACTTTTTGCACAAGTAAGATAAGAAAGTTTCCTCTCTTTTTCCACTCCAACCCCACTTCATCAACAATAAAATCATCACGATTTTGTTCAAACTTAAAGTGTATCGGGGATTGTGGATCTAAATATTCTCTCATTTTCTCTCTTTATAAAGCTAATTGCTTTAGTTTTTTATTTGCTTTTTGTATATCTTTTTGTATCGCTTCATTGAGTTTTTCCAAACTCTCAAACTTCTCATTTTCACGTAAAAATGAAACAAAACGGATCTCTGCTTTAGTTGCACACTCCACTTTACCATCAAGTATGTGTGATTCGATGGCAAAACTTCCATCTGTTGTAACACGATGCCCTATAAAACTGACACTTGGGTGAAAATGCTCCTCCCCATCGATACGTGTCAAAGTGACATAGACACCCTCTTTTGGTACTAAAAACTGTGGTGCTTCTATGTTTATGGTAGCTACAAGCTCTTTTGAACCCAACCCCTGCCCTGCTATCTGTTTTCCAGTGATGGTGTAGTTGTGTCCTAAAAATTCATTTGCCCCTTCGATATCTCCAAGCTGTAATTTTGCACGAATCTTATGGGAGTGGATAGAGTCATTGTGGTGTTTTACCTCTTTGACAACAACAACTTCACCACCAAAGAGCTTACCTAAATCTTCAAAAGAGTATTTTCTATCTTTACCAAAATGAAAATCATACCCCACTACTATCTTTTGTAATTTGGGAAAATTGAGTGTCAAAAACTTGATAAACCCTTCACCATCGAGATGTCTTATATCATCTAACTGTAGATAAACAATTTTTTTATCACTAAATTTTTCCCTCTCTTTTCCTGGTGTTAAGTTGGCATACCCTGTTTCGATAACAACTATCGTCCCATCTTCACCCAATTCACGAAAAAGTGCCTGATGTCCGCGGTGCATTCCATCAAAACCACCAATAGCTACAGAAGTACTCTCTTGTAAACTTTTCAATATACACTCATCCCTATCATATTTTCAATATCACCCAATGTTACCACCTCACTCTCTCTCATATCAATCGTATGGTGTTCATAACTAACACCTTTCTTTTCAATAAATTGATCAACTATATCTTTGAGCTTTTCATAGGTGTCTGTATTTTTTGAAAGTATAACAAAGTTGTCACCATATATTCTAAATACAACACTATTTTCTTCAACATTTTTTTCAAATAACTCTGCTAACTCAATTAGAAGTGTATCACCCCGTGACCATCCTTTATCTCTATTATACTGAGAAAATCTTTTCAATAAAAATAGATCAAGTGTTGTATAGTTCTTTTCATATCTGTTTTGAGCAAGTAAAAGTTCTAAGTAGCTTTTGTTGTAAACATGAGTTAAAGTATCTTCATAAAAGTATGCAAAACGTTTCTCTTCGATCTCATTTTTTGGAAGCTGATCGATTGTTACATCTATGATGGTATCTTTTAAAACATCTACAGCTACTTTTACTACATCAGGATCAAACTGCTTTGCACTTAAAGCCCTTAACTCTTCTATTGCTTCAAAAACTGTTTTACTGCGTTTATAAATTCTATTTGTTGTCATTGCATCAAAAGCATCAACTACAATCATAATCCTTCCAAGTGGGTTGATATCATCTTTTGCTATTCCTCTTGGATATCCACTTCCATCATAATATTCATGGTGCACATAAATAATATCTGCGAGTTCTTGAAACATTGGAACATTGTATAAAAGTTTATAACCGACACTTACATGTTCTTTTATGAGGTTGTACTCTATATCATTAAGTCTTGCTGGATTGAGTAAAACAGCATCAGGAGTAGCTATCTTACCTATATCATGAAGCATCCCAGCTTGATAAATTTTTGTACACTCCTCTTTTGAGTACCCCATCGCTTTGGCTATTTTTTTTGCATAGGTTGCCACTCTTTTAGAATGACCAGCGGTATAGGTATCTCTTTCTTCTATCATCTCTACCATTGCATACAATGTTTGTTCGTAGTTATCTTGTTGAAAATCAAGTAATGAAGAGACAATAGCACTTTTTTTCTCTATCATTCTCTCAAGTGTCTGTTTGTAGATCTTACTCTCTTCAAATTTTTGCAGCTTTAAAACAATCTTATGGAGTTCATAATTGAGTTGATTGTAATCAAAAGGTTTTAAGATATACCCATCTACACTTATCTTAATAGCTTCGAGCATATACTCTGTTTCTGCATAAGCTGATGTGATAAGGATCATTTGCTCTTCATCAATATTTCGAATCTCTTTGAGCATCTCAATACCATTCATCTTTGGCATAGCAAGATCACTAATAACAATATCGTAAGTTCTTTTTTTAAAAAGTTCAAGCCCAGCAAGACCATTCTCAGCTACATCTATATGATGAAAAAGCTTACTAAGATACTCAACCATAGCACCTTGTATATCAAGGTCATCTTCGACATAAAGTACTGAGAATCTTTTAGCTAATCTTGCTAGCTCTTTTAGGTTTGTCGTCACTGTTGTTTATCTCTTTGTTTTGGTATCTTTACGATGAAACATGCACCATTACCTCTATTTTCTACTTCTATTGTACCATATAAATGTTGTTCTACTATCACTTTACTCATATAAAGCCCTAGTCCCGTTCCGTTTTTATCTTTTTTTGTTGAGAAGTAAGGATCAAAGATCTTTAAAAGATTCTCAGGTGCAACACCACCTCCATTATCAGATATCTCTACAATGATAAACTCATCTTTTTCAAAAACTCTATTACTTATCATACGATTTTGAGGTGTTGTTTCAACAAGCACCTCTTTTGCATTTTTTAAGATATTGAGAAGCACTTGAAGAAGTTCTCTTGAAAAGATTTCAACTTCCGTTGCTGTTTCAATACTGTTGATAAGAGTAATATTGTTGTACTCAAAACTTTTTTCTATCACTTTTAAACTCTCTTGTAATACATCACTTACAAGCACACAACTACGTTCTCTGTTTGGTTTAAAAAAGTCTCGAAAATCATCAATAGTATGGGAGAGATGTTGCGTTTGAGAGAGGATGCTTTGTGCATCTGTTTTCAACTCTTCAAGATCAACATTTTCAAGCTCAATATCCAAGAGAATATTGTTCGCATCCATCGCGATGACACTTATCGGTTGTCTCCACTGATGAGCGATAAGACTTATCATCTCACCCATTGCTGCATGGCGAGACTGAGCGATCATCAACTCTTTTTGCTCACCTAGCTCTTTTGAGAGTTTTTTCTCCTGAGTAATATCTATGTAGATCGTACCTACATGGATAGAACCATCATCTTGTGGAATCGCAAAAGAGAGTGTACGAAAAATAAACTTTCCAAACTCATTTTCAAATGCTATCTCCATCTCAGCTTTTCCCTCTTTTTGTGCTTTTCGTGCTAACTCATCCACTTTTCTACCGATATCTTCTGGAAGGTTATCTTTTGTTGTACTTCCTAATTTTACACTTTTTGAGTATGCCTTTGCCAAAGAGTTTACATAGCGAATACGAAGATTTTCATCTTTGATAATGATGATATATGGGATATTTTCCATAAAAAGTTCAAAAAGTTTCTTTGACTGATTGAATTTTAGTTCATACTCTTTTTCGGTTTTGTTCAAAACTCTTTGAAAAAAAGCACTGATCTTTTCAATAAAGCTCATCGATCAAATCACTTCCACATTCAAGATAATAGAACCATTCTAAAAACTTCTCAACATTCTCACCACTAAAAATATACCCATGTTGAGGAGCGATTGTATATACTTGTTGAGATCTTACATGCTTTACCCATGCACGACACACTTTGTTTGATGCCATATATCTTTTATGAAAACCCTCTAGTGCTTCAAGATGTGCTTGAAAGTCCATCACCTCTTTTGCACCTGCAACAGAAGGAAGTACAGCAGCACCAATATCACCAGAAAACAAAACCTTTGAACGAGTATCATAAAGGGAAAAATTGCCAGGAGAATGGAGAAAATGGGCAGGAATAAACTTTAAAGAATCACTACCAAACTTTAACTGTGCTCCATGATCTGGTAAAACCACCACTCTTTGCATATCCATAAAACCATAATGAGACATAAAACGCACCCACAATGAGCTCATGATAAACTTTGCTGGAGTTACAGCTGCCCATGCACCAATAGAGCCTGAGACATCAGGATCTTGATGGGAGAAAAAGATAAATTTAATCTTTGCAATATCAATATACTCACTCACTTGTTCATAAAGTTCATCAAATATCGCTTCACTTCCTGGATCGATCAAAACCCCCACCCCATGTTGAATAATAAGATATTGGTTTACAGATAAAAAAGCATCTTCAACCTCTTCATCATCAATACTAAACATAATACATTTATGTTCCCCATCTTCAAATAAAATTTTTGCTTTATTTTCCATACTGCATCCCTTTAAATTCTCTAATTATCGACATCTGACGTTTTGTAATGTACTTCACAAGTTCTGTTCTTACTTTTACGTCCATCTCCAACATAAAGATCAACTCAAAACTATGTTTTGTTTCCCTTTTTCTAAAAAACTTTGCTTTTGTGTTGATGATAAGAGGACGTTTATCATTATGAAACACCATATCGATCGTCACTTCATCTTCTATCTCCAAACCTGCAGGCAATACACTCAAACGAAGTTTGACTGCATTTAAAGAGATATCAACAATACTCAAATCACCACTATATTTTGTATCACCAAAGAAAAGTGTTACCTGGTGTGTTGCATCAGGTACAATCCTAATCGTTTCACGAGTGATAGGTGATGTACTCACAAAGTGCAACCCTTTTAACTCAACACTTTGTTTCTCAAAAGATATTTTCACTACCTCATCACACACTATTGGTTGAGGTAATGCTTCTGAAGTGATCAATGTTTTTTGTTCATACTGTATCGCTTTTTGTTGTGTATATGCAGTTTTAAGCTCTAAAAAATCCTCATCTACATTGATGATAACAGCATCATTTGTGATACTGATCCCTTTATAATAATTATGAAGAGATATTTTTGCATTGTTTCTTTGGATAACATTAAGCAGATCTAACATCGCTTTTGTATTGTAAATCTGTTTATCTTGTTTTGAGCGTTTTGTATCAAAAATCTCTAAGAGGTTAAGCTCTGTTACATCATCAAAAGATAAAACACCATAATCTTTCTTTTTAGGGATATCTCTACATTTCAAAATAAAATGTTTCATCTCCCCGTTGTCATCTTCCATTTTAACATTGTAGATTTTTGAGCGATCTTCTAAAATCTTTTCTAACCAAGTTTGATATGGTTGGTTATATAAAAAGCCATCATGCTCTAAAAATCTCTCTCCAATATCTTTATGTTTTTCATTGAGCTCTTCCACATCTTCAACATGATAAAAATCAAGTAAAGGCTGATTTGCTATAAGTGGTTTTCCTTTTTTTAACATAATGATCATCGAGCTTTGATAATTAAAAATACTTCCCAGCTGTGCTTGAAAAAGATGAACTTTTCTCTCATGCTCTAATTGTAAAATAGCCTGATGCAATACTGTTGAGAGATCATGTAAACTTACAGGTTTTTTGAGAAAACGGAAAAGACACAACTCTATCGCCTTGTAGAGATACTTTTTTTCATCAAACGCAGAAAGCACTATAATCTTTGTATCTGGAGCCATGTGGTGTATCCGTTTTGCCATCTCCATACCATCTAGGTGTGGTATTTTGATATCTGTCAAAACAATATGGGGTCGATGTTGTTGAAAAAGTTTCAACCCCTCTGCCCCATCGCTTGCAACATAAACAACAGAAAAAAACTTTTCTAAGAGTTTTGTTGCATTTTTTTGTAAAGATGGGTTGTCTTCAACATATAAGATACTCATACCATGAGCTTCTTGTTGAAGCTCTTTTAATGTACTCATAGTTTTATGCCCCCTCTTTGAAAACTTAACTATGTAGATGATAACATAAATTCTTACAGATTCTACAGAATTGAGTGTAAGTTTACTTAGAATCATATACTATACTGCGAAAAACAAAAAGAGTGGAAACCATTATGTTGAAAAATTTACGTGTTTTATATGTAGAAGATGATGAAAGAACACAAGAGTTGATGTGTTCTATCATAGGAGAAGAGGTAGAGGAGTTTTACCAAGCCTTTGATGGTGAGGATGGACTAAAAAAAGTTCAAGAGTACCAACCTGATGTTGTTCTTACAGATATAACAATGCCATATCTCGATGGACTTTCAATGGCACAAAAGATAAAAGAGCAAAACCCTCAACAACTGATTTTTATCCTCTCTGCATTTGAAGATAAAAGTATACTCAAAGGAGCCATCAGCCTTGGTATAAAATACTTTTTACCAAAACCGATAGATACAGACAATCTTCTTTTAAAACTCAAAGAGATAAGTAAACTCAAAGAGGTATAAACCCTATTTAAGCATCGGCTTTAAGATATAAGCCATGATGCTTTTGTTGTCCACCACAATATCTGTCTCAGCTTGCATACCTGGGATAATAGTGTGTTTGATCCCTTTTTTATCTACTATGTAGTTCTTATCAGTTTTTACATGTACTAAAAAGTAGCTCATCCCTTTTTTATCTATGATTGTATCTGCACTCACAAAGATCACTTTACCATCTAAACCACCATAAGTGGAAAAATCAAACGCCGTGAGTTTTACTTTTGCGTTGAGCGAGACCCCTTTGCTTTGCATCTCATTAAGTTTTTGCTTGATCTCATTTCTTTCACGCTCAAACTTTAAACGTTGCGTAGCTATGTAGCTCTCTTTTTTTCCCATCGCTTCACTTAGAGCAGCTTTAGCCTCAGGCACATTGCTTTTTGCTTTTTGATACCTGGATTTTGCTTCATTAAGCTGATGTTGAGACTTGATATATTCGACTCGTGAAATAACTTTTCTTTTATATGCTGCTTCATTTAAAGCCAGTTCCTCTCTGGCAAGTTCATAATCTTTTTTTGCTATCTTAAAATCATTCTTTGCTTGTTGATACTCTTTGTTTCTTTGCTCTATAGCATATTCGAGCTCTTTTACATAGGTAATGATATCATCCCAATCGGCATGAAACTGTTTACGTGCTTGTGAGATAATCTCAAGATGTGGTTTTAACTTTGCTGGAAACTCTACGAGGCGTTTTCCATTGTCAACGGCGGAGTTAAAATAGGCAGTATAAAAGCTGCATAAAAAGTAGTTTTTACAACCAAAAGCTCACATTTTACAAAGCAAAAACAAAAGAGGCACTCATCAATGAAACAACATTGAAGGTGATTTTTGCAAAATGCTGATTATCTTTTTTTAAAGATGAGTAGTGTTTTATCTTCTGTATCGTACAGAGAAAATGTCTGCTTCTCTACAAGTTTAAGCCCTGAGAGTTTTTGAAAAAATGCAATCTTGTGAAAATGTTGCACAATGGTGTCTTGATACTTCTTGTAACATCCATTTTCTTGCGCTTCAAAGAGTGTAAATGTAGTATGAAGTTCGTTGTTTTCAAACACTGCATCTACATTTAAAAACTCATCCTTGGTATCGTTGCTCATTGTACCCTCAGCTACATCACTAAAACCATAAAGAGTATTGATATCGGCAATAAAAACACCATCATCACTTAGTCTTTTTGCAACACTCTCTAAAAACGCAACAAGTGAGTCTTTGTCCATAAAGTTAAGCACATCAAAGATACTCACAACAGCATCATAAATGCCTTGCTCCTCGCTCACATCAATACACTCAACCTCAAGCCCTTTTGCCCTACACTCCTCAATCATCACTTCACTTAGGTCTATCCCCTTGCACTTCACACCATCGCTTATCATTCGCTCCATAAAGCCACCACGACCACACCCAACATCAAGAAGAGTTTTTACATCGTACTCATCGAGCTCAGAGCGATACAGATCATACAAAGCTTCTGTTGCTTCTTCTATCCCTAAAAGATGTTCAGCTTTTGCATAAAGGTCAAGGTTTGTCATACTTAGTTACTCTCAGCTTTTATCACTGCGTTTATCTTCTCGTAGATATCAAGCACCTCATCTTTTTTGGCAATATATGAGTTTTTGTTGGCGATAAGATATGTTGAACTTGTCATGATATCCTCTACCACCTCAAGACCGTTTTGCTTCATTGTTGTACCAGTCTCTACAATATCTACAATCATATCAGCAAGACCGATGAGTGGTGCAAGTTCTATCGAGCCATAGAGTTTGATGATCTCTACACTCACAGCTCTCTCCTCAAAGTAGCGTTTTGTGATGTTAACCATCTTTGAAGCGACTTTAAGCTCAGGTTTTGTAAGATCAAGCTTCTCACCCTTTTTCATACCGATAGCAACTTTACAAACACCACGGTGAAGATCTAAAAGACGAACCACATCAAGCCCTTGCTCTTCGAGTGTATCTAGTCCAACTACACCGATATCTGCTGCCTGGTGGTACACATAGGTTGCAACATCTTGGTTACGAACAAGTAAAAAACGAAAGTTTGGTGTCTCTAAAATCAGTTTTCTATCATCAAACTTGAAACTCTCTCCAAAAATCGTTTCAAATATCTCTAGTGTCTCTTTTGCGATGCGCCCTTTTGGAAGTGCAACTGTTAGCATAATTTAGCCTCTTTTATAATTTTTTTCATTGCGCGAAATATCAAAGTGTTGTCAATCTCTGCGTTTTTTAGTATCTTGTGCAAGGTTTTGGCATCACCACCTGTGAGGATGATGGGAAGATTATGGGAGTTTACCTCGCTGTAAAGGAGTTTTAAAAACCCATAACTTATAGCATCTTGCGAATTTTTCGCCATTTTATCTAAATTTAGCTCAAAGTTAAATGAGTAAGCAAGTGCTGGAGATATTTTTACATAGGTTTGTTCCATTGCTTTGATGCCAGGGTAAATAAAACCACCCTCAAAAACACCATCACGAACCACATCAACAGTGATGGCACTTCCAGCATCAACCAGCACTGCGTTTGAGAGACCTTCAAGTGCAAATATTCTGTCAATCCCCATCGTTTCATAATATGGCTCTTTTGAGACAAATGCAGAGAGATCCACCCAGTTTTCAAGCTTTGAGAGTTTTTGACTTACTTCTGTGTTTACACTGATGAAGTACACTCTCTCTTTGATACTCTCAGGCTCAAAACTCTCTGCATCTTTTTTGTACTCATGCTCACCCTCTAAAAAGTGATAACTTGTGTTGCCTATGTCGCACAGAAGCACTATTGCACCTTCCATTTTGCTTCACCAAATGCAACTTTGGCTTTTGAACACAAGGGTGCATCTATAAAAATCACTTTATACTTGTAGTTGTGACCACTTGCAATAACAAGCTTGGCAAAGATCTCTTCCATCTTGTGTACATCTTTCATCAATACTCTACTTTTTTGCCTTATAGCAAAAATAGCCCAAAAGTATCCATGCATATCAGTTGCTTTATAGATTTTGATCTTATTTCTTATCTCTAAAGATTTGACAGGAATCTCCTCCATCTTTTTAAAGAGTTTTCCTTTTTTTCTAAGCGAATCTACAACCATTTGCATATCTATCATTTGCCTTTATATCTTTTTTAAACTTATTATTATACCATTGCCATACTCATTTTCAAGTTAAGGACTCTTGTGGGCTATCTAATACATTTTCATCTTTTTGCAGCTATCGCCTGGATAGGGGGATCTATCTTTATGTTTGTGCTTGGCATCACACTAAGAGACAAACAAAAACAACAAGCAGTTTACCCACACATAGGACCTATATTTGGGTACTTTGAGTTATTTTCCCTTGCTATTTTAGTTATTAGTGGTGTTTTAATGGTTCAAGACAATGGACTTTTACACCTTCTTCTCATCCATGACCAAAGCGATATTGCACAAATGTTACGGGAAAAACTTATTGTTGTTGCATTTATGATCTTAGCAACACTTCTTCATTTTGTTATCGCTTATAAAACAAACAACATACAAAGAACAAAACTCCAAAATATCCTCTCGCGAGGCTCATCACTTTTTATATTTTTTGCAAATCTCTTTGTACTTCACTATGCCATCATGATACGAAGCATCATAAACTAAGGGTTTAAGACTTTAGATTTTGCAAGTGCTTCTTCTATCTCTTGAGTAGAGATATCTCCACTTAGACTCAGCTCCACAGCCCCATCTTCACCACTTACCTGCATATCTTGTATCTTTGCTTTTGTTGCATCGCTCATACACTCACACTGACCAGTTGAGCAGTTTTGTACCATTGTTACGATATTTTGTTTTTTAACTTCACCCATAAATGAGATCTTTACACCATCATCTATCTTTTTTACTGACTTATCCATCTCTACACCTTTTTTTATGCAATGTTACTGTATTTTCTATGAAACAATTCTTTACGAACTAAACGTCCATAGAAAAACTCAAAACAAAAAGAGATAACAATAAATGCTATAAAAATCATAAAAGCTTTTGGATTGGAACTGTATGTATGATATAACAAAACACCCAATGCGACCAAAGTCAAAAAAGCAGCAAAAGAGGAGATAAACCTACTTGCTCCTATCTTTGATGAGAGTTTAATAGCACTCAAATTTACAATAAAAAAGATCAGCAAAAATGAAGCGCTCCCAATGATAGCTATCTCATCGAGTTGAATTGTATTTGCCAAAATAAGGCTCAACCCTAAAGTAAAAACCACACCCATTAACGGGATCTCTCTTTTTTCTTTTTTTAACACTTTAGGGAGCTCCCCCTCACTTGCAATAATATAACCAAGCCTTGCGTTTCCATAGATCGTTGCATTGATAGCAGAAAAGGTTGCTAGAAGTGCTGCTGTTGTAACAAGTGTGAAACCCATCTTTCCTAGTGCTGGTTTTGCTGCAATAGCAAGTGCATAATCTTTTGCTTCTAAAAGTTGTGCTTCAGGAACTGTCCCTACACTAATAAGAGCTATGAGTATATATAAAGTTATCACAAACACTACTGAGATGTAAAATGCTAAAGGGAGATTTCTTTTTGGATTTTTGATCTCTTCAGCTGCATTTGCAATAAGTTCAAACCCCTCATACGCCACAAAGATCATCATCCCAGCAACAACTATGGAGAGTGAACTTCCCCAATGTTGTGGTGCAAGTCTTTCTGTATCTACATAAGAGACACCAGAAACAATAATCACTACAAGTAAAACTATCTTAATCATAACAATAACACTCTCTGACTTACTGACAAAAGAAGCACTGATTAGGTTGATGATTGCAGGAAGAAGAATTGCAATAGAGATGAGAATATGATGAAGTAAAGGTGTTGTTGTAGTAAAAAATGTAGCTCCATATGATGCAAATGCAACAGCATATAAAGAGATAGTTACAAGATAACTTAACCATAACATCAAATTGAGTGAACCTGAGAGAAGATTGTGCCCAAACGCAGCATCTATAAAACTCACAGTTCCACCTTCACTCTGGTATGCTACTGATAATTTTGCATAGGAGTATGAAGTAAGAAGTGCAACAAGACCTGCTACAAAAAAAGCAACAGCAGTTGCACCATGAGCCAGTGATACAGCTTCACCAAGAACTGCAAAGATACCACCCCCGACCATACCACCAACACCAATAGATACTGCTCCTAGAAGGGAGACTTCTCTTTGTTTTTCCATCTTTATCCTAATACAACAGATCTAAAATTTTCATCTGTTTCTTGACAAATCTTTCGTAACAACACTCCCACTTATAATCCCTATAAGTAAAGATGGCAAGTAAAATGCCAGGTTTAAAAGCTCATTGTTCTTTAGTGCAATAAACCCAAGAATTAAAAAAAGATACGGCACAAGACGAAAAAGTGATACACTCCCCTTTGCACCATGTTTTGCACTTTTGAGCGAGAGTGTTTTTATCTTAGCTTTTTCTTCTTTGACGATCTGTTTGAGATCTAGCTCTTCAGCAGATCTATCATCAGCTTTCTCATTTGCCTCTTCATAAAGTTCATAAGGATCATCGATAGTATCTAAAAGGTCACGTTTATCTTCATACTCTTCACGCTCAAGCTGTGTATGCACCATCTTTTTGTAAGCATAAGAAGCCCCAAGGATCACAAAAAATGATGATAAAAATGCAACTTGTATGTTAATGTATGCTTCAAAAGAGTATAAGTAGCTCAGCAAAACACTAAGTTCTACACCCAAAAAAGTTTTAATACTTGCTCTCACCATAATCCTCATCATCTTCATCATCGAGCTGTTTTTTGATGGCATAACGTGGCTCTTTTGCAAGCTCTTCAAACTCTTTATACTGTTTTGAGTAGGCTTTGTAAACATTGAGAATCGCTGCTGCGATACC
>JAMORZ010000048.1 GCA_027063295.1 Sulfurimonas sp. | reverse complement strand
AGGCAGGGGAGATAAGCATAAAAACAACAGATGAGTTTTTAGATGGCTCACTTGTGAAAAAAACAGCAAATGAAGTTGAAATTGCAGAGATGTTGCAGATCTGTTCTTTGAGTGAAAATGTGGCAAACACTACGGTTATAAGTATAGTTCCAGAGGATATTTTAAGTGTTGAGGTTGGGTTAACGCAGCAGGTAAAAGAGAGATGGCAAGAGTATATAAAGACAACATTAAATGAGCTTCAAAAGTTAGATGTACAAATGCAGTATAAAGAGAGAGTGACTTTAGAGGAGATTTTAGAGATATTTGCAAATCCTAGTATCGAGCATGCAAGGGGTTTTTAAACTCTGCAATAATTTCTTCAAGTGAAAAAGTAAGAGTATTTTTTTCTTGAGAGATAGAGAGTTGCTCTAAAATTTTTAAAAGTGTATCGATATAAGTTTCAAACCTATTTTGCATCGTGTTACTCAACCCAATCTCAACATCAATAATCTCAGGAACAATTCCTAAAACACTTGATTTTGGCTTTTCTTTCCCCATAAGTTCTAAGATATCAAAACATTGAAGTACTCCTATCTCATGAGCTCCACCAGAATTAAGACCATATCCTGTAAGTTCTTCTGAAGGTATATGGTAGATACTTCCTACTTCATCATCGATCTCGATAGCATCAAGAATGATGATATGTTTGTACTCCATAAAAAGGTTTAAAAGATTGATCCCTTCAACACCACCGTTAATGATGTCAATCTCAGGAGAAAATCTATAATTTTTTTCGAGATATTTTGTAGCATAGATTGCAACTCCATCATCTTTTTCCAGGATGTTACCCACACCCAATATAGCTAAATCTTTCATAGTTGAAAATACTCCTTTATTAGTAACTCTTTTGCCTCTTTTTGTGTGTGGTTATATTTAAACTCAAACTCTTTTAAAAAGTAGATAAATGCTTCATTTTTTACACCTTTGTATGGGAGGATTTGCTCTTCAAAGTAGTTCCAAAATTTTACAATATTGTTATCATATTGATGTACTTTTATTAGTCTGCTTTCACGTTTGAATTTTTTAAATGTTTCTATGTATACACCTTCTGCATTATCTTCAAGAAGTTGTGTTTTATACTTTTGTAATGATGGTAGAAGCAGGGTATAGATATGTTGATGATAATCAAACGTAAGAAAATTTTGTGCATCAAATGTTGCTTCACGTTTGTTTTTCTTAGTATTTTCGAGATAGAAATATTCTTCAAATTCACAAGGGAGATGACGTTTCATTTCATACTCCCTTTCTGAGATGATACTACATAAACTACGAAAAGTACGAAAATAATTTTGAACAGAAACATAAGAGAGTTGGAGCCTTTTGGAGGTATGAAGTGCTGTTTCATTGTGAACAAAGGCATCGATGAGGGTGATTGTTTTATTGATCTTTTCTTTAGAGGTCTTTTTATGGCATTTTGAACATTTTAAACGACCATCTTTGAGATGGTATACAAAATTATTACAGTATATACATTCTATAAGCCATAACATTTTAACACCTTAGTCCAAAATATATATAAGAATAATATTTCTTTATCTTTGTTTTACGAAATTTACTATAAAATGTTTTAAAACTGAATAAACATTCACTTATTGAAAGGTTTTTTAATGGAACTTGGTTATATAATCATATTTTGGTACGGGATCCTTCATGCATTTGGTCCAGATCATCTCACAGCTATTACAGATTTTTCTATAGGAAAATCTATGAGAAAGACGATGGCGATCACACTTGCTTTTGCATTTGGTCATGGTATGACACTTTTTGTATTTGCTAAGATTTTAGAAGTGTATGATCTACCAGAGAGTATAACTGCTTATGGTGATGTGATCTCCTCTAGTGTGATTATAGCTATGGGTATCTACCTGCTTTATATGGTTGTAGCTGATAAGATTCATCTCAATAAACATACACATGAGGGTAAGGAGCATATCCATATCTACTTTGGTAAAGAGCACTCTCATAACGATACAGTAGCTTCAACATCTGCATGGACTATGGGAGCATTGATGGGTATGGGTGGTGTACGTGGCATGTTTGTAACCCTTGGAGCATTGCAAGGGCAGAGTATAGACTTTACAATGGTACTTGCGTTTATCGCAGGTGTGAGTGTGATATTTGTAAGTTTTGGAGGGATTATTCTCTACATAAACAAAGAGTTTTTAACAAATAAGACAAATGTAAGACGTGTATTTGCAACGGCTGGATTGGTTTCAGTTGGTGTTGGTGCAAATATGCTTTTGGCATAAAATAAACAAAGGAGAAACAGAATGTGTGCAGATTGCGGATGTAGTATAACAGGAACAAATTTAGGAGATGGGCATCACCATCATCACGACCATGAACATGGTCATT
>JAMORZ010000047.1 GCA_027063295.1 Sulfurimonas sp. | reverse complement strand
CCCTTTAAACTCCCAGGAAGTGTTTGCCTACAAAGGAATAAACTTGATAAATAATAAAAAATAGAAAACATACATAGTGTTATTATACAGAATCTTAAACAAATTCGTTGTATTATTAGTGAAATCTTTTTGGAGGTTAGCATGAAACTTCTCTCTTATATTTTTGGTATTTTCATCTCTATTATTATTGTTGTCTATGCAGCATTGTTTACATCTATTGGAAACTCTTTTACAAAGCCCATCATAGAACAAAATATCCAAAAACAACTAGCACTACCATCAAAAGTAGATAAGTTTCATCTCTCTATGGATGATTTTGAGATCTTATTAGAACTAACGAACAACAACACACTCCATATAGTAGGAGAGTATTCATTGTTTACTCAAAATTTTCATCTACAATATAATCTTAGACTCAATGAACTCCAAACACTTACTCCACTAACACAAACCCCACTACAAGGAAGGTTTGCAACACACGGAGAGATCCAAGGGAGTATGAAGTATTTTATCATCAAAGGTGAGAGTGATATAGCAAAAAGTACAACATCATACTCTCTAGATATAAAAGAGTTTTCCCCTGTATCTATTATAGCTCAAGTACAAAATCTAGATCTACAAAGCCTACTTTTTATACTCAAACAAAAACAATATGCATCAGCACAACTCAATCTTGCACTACATTTTAAAGATATCACACCACACCATCTTGATGGAACTCTCAATCTCTCAACACAAGATGGGAAGGTCAACTCTCATGTTATGAAAGAGGATTTTAATGTTACCATCCCAGCAACAACATTTCGTATGAATCTCAAAGCAAAACTTCACAACGATGATATCACATACAAATATTTTCTAAATTCTAACCTTGCAAAACTCTCATCAAGTGGAGAGGTGACACCTCAACCACTCAAACTCAATGCAAAATATGGAGTAGATATCAAAGAGCTTGCACTCCTCAAACCGATCACAGGGGTTGATGTTCGAGGGGAGTTGCGTTTGAGTGGAGTTATCAAAGGTACACAACCATCTATGAAGCTTTATGGTAAAACAAACATTGCTGATTCTAGAACAAGTTTTGAGGCACAACTCAAAGATTTTGCTCCACAAACTTTTCAAGCAAAGATAAAATCTCTTAAGATAGAACAGCTTCTTTATATGCTTCACCAACCACACTATAGCGATGGTATTTTTAGTGCAACTATTAACATAACAGATACAAATCTCAAATCCATGCAAGGTGATGTTGTCACAACCATCACTCAAGGGGTTTTAGATCATCGCTATCTTACAAAAGCCTACAAATTTAAAAGTATGATGCCCATTACTCACTTCAACACAAAAACAGTTACAAAGATTCAAAATGGTGTAGCTGATACAAAGATAGACTTCAACTCCAACTTAGCAAATCTTGATATAGCTCATGCAAAATACACACTCACAAAAAATCTTTTAGAGAGTGATTATAATTTTAAAGTCCCCAATCTCAGTAAACTTTTCTTTATCACACAAAGAGATCTTCGAGGGGCATTTTTGGCAAACGGGATGATAAAAAAAGGAAAAGATCTCGACCTTACAATGCACAGCAATATTGTTGGTGGAGAGATCGATGTTACACTACACAATGATGATCTTAAAGCCACTTTAGTATCACTCCAAACACTTAAAATATTAGATATGCTTGTATATCCAAAGATATTTCAAGCAACACTTGATGGGGAGCTTCTTTATAATCTTCTGTCTCAAAAAGGAACTTTTCAAGGAAAGCTCTCTCAAGGCATCTTTACCCACAACCAAATGCTTGATCTCACAAAAAAGTATGCAAGAGTAGATCTCTACAAAGAACATTTTACAGGGGATGTTGATGCTAAAATCAACAAAGAAAAAGTGCTTACATCACTCTTTTTGAGATCAAACAAATCCTCGATAAAAACAAAAGATGCAAAACTCAACACAAAAACGCAACAGATAGATGTAAAAGTAGATATCAATGCAAATAAAAATGAGCTCAGCATAACACTCAAAGGGGATATAAACTCACCATCTTATAAAGTTGATGCAAGTAAAATCATCAAAAAAGAAGCAAACAAAGCAATACAAAAAGGGGTAGATAGACTTTTAAAGAGATTGTTTTAAGATCTCTTTTTAGTTACCTTCTCCAAATAAAGCCAACTCATTCCACCGATACTAAGAAGTATCACAGGTGCAAGCCATTTGTTCTCGCTGATGTAGATAGCAGCTTTACTCAGTGCTGCACCAAAGTAGTAGCTACTCATTCCAAATGCAACAGCCCAGAGAGCAGCTGCAAAAATATTAAGCACTGCAAACTTTTTAAAGTCATACTTTGTCATCGCAATAGCGATAGGCACAACCGTTTTGAGTCCATAGATAAACTTCTGTATAAAGATCACCCAAT
>JAMORZ010000046.1 GCA_027063295.1 Sulfurimonas sp. | reverse complement strand
ACTTTAAAACCAAACGCCCTTTATGCCAACGTATAGATTTGAGTTTATGAGAGGAGATAACTTTTAAATTTTTTTTTGATCTTTTTTTGATTTTTTTTGATTTTGGAGGTTTATATGTAGATGTTAATTTTATACTTTTAAGTTCATCCTCATACTGAGAAACATCAATATGAAGCTTATTACCACTTTTTACAATACCACGTAGAGCATTGAGCTTTAAACGTTTATCTTCATTCATTAAAGCACGAAGATAAAGGTTTTTATAATCGTTATAAGCTCTAAACTGATTTGTTTTACTACTAGATTTTACAAACTTATTTGCACGACGTAAAATCTCTTGGTCGCTCAATGCTTGCAATGAGACAACAAGTACTACAAGTAAAACAAACCAACGAAACATTAAAGGTTATTCACCCTCTGTGAGTTTTTTCATAAGCTCTTCAACAGAGATGATCTCATTAAGTTTGTATCCATTTGTTCCAGAGAAGAAAAGTCCAGTTTCAAGATTTCCCTCATAAGCATCTGAAAGTCTATCTGCAATACAAAAACCAACCACTTTTGCTTCTTCACCACGATTACATGGTGCAACACAGTTTGAGATACACTTGATTGCAGGACCTTCACGTTTCTCTACAAGGTGTGTAAGATTTGTTACTACACCTTGAGCAGGATAACCTACAGGTGAGCTCATTAGTTTGATATCTTCCTCTTTTGCATCTAGGAGCACTTTTTTGAGGTTTGCATGTGCATCACACTCATAAGTTCCAATAAAACGTGTACCCATCTGTACACCACGTGCACCACGACTCAACATATCTTCGATATCATTTTTATCCCAAACACCACCAGCAGCGATCACTGGGATATCTCCCCAAAGTGCAGCCTCTTCAACTACAGGAGCTACAATATTTTCTAGTTGGTTCTCTTTAAGCTTACACTGCTCATAAGTAAAACCTTGGTGTCCACCAGATTTTGGACCCTCTACTACAACAGCATCAGGCACTCTGTCATAACGTTTTTTCCAACGTTTACAGATGATCTTAAGAGCTTTTGCAGATGATACAATAGGCACAAGTGCCACATCAGGATACCCTTCTGTAAACTCTGGCATATTTGTTGGAAGTCCAGCACCTGTGATGATAATATCGATCCCAGCTTCACAAGCATCACGAACTACACGACCATAATCGTTGATCGCATAGAGAATATTTGCTGCAAGTGGTTTATCTCCACAAAGTTTTCTTGCATTGTCAATAATCGCACGAAACCCCTCAGTGGAGTAGAAGTTTTGCTCACTAAGTGGTCTGTTAGATACTAGTTTCTCTGCATATTTTTTATCTTGATAGTAACCTGTACCAACAGCAGAGATAACACCAAGTCCACCATTTGCAGAAACACTTCCAGCTAACTGATCCCAAGATATACCTACACCCATACCACCTTGAACGATAGGTTTTTCAATAACATATTTTCCAATTTTTAATGGCTCAAAACTCATTAGTTCACCTTTAATTTTGCAAATTTTCTTTTTCCAACTTGAAGAAGGTACTCCCCACTTGAGAGTTGAAGATTCATATCTGTCACTTTTTCTTGGTTTATTTTAACACCACCTTGCTTAATATCTCTTCTAGCTTGAGAAGTTGAAGGCTCCATGTTACAATCTACCAATGCTTTTGCAATCCAAACTTCCCCATCACACTCAAACTCGGCAATATCTGTTGGGATCTGGCTTTTTGCGTGAACTTTTTCAAACTCATCTTTTGCAATAGTCGCTGCTGCTTTATCATGAAAACGTGCAGTGATCTCTAAAGCCAAAGACTCCTTTACCTTTTTAGGGTGCAACTCACCTTTTGCAACACCCTCTTTCATAGCAGAGATCTCTTCGAGTGATTTTTCACTCAAAAGCTCAAAATAGCGCCACATCAAATCATCTGAGATTGAAAGAACTTTTCCAAACATATCGTTTGCTTCATCAGTAACACCAATATAATTCCCCAAAGACTTCGACATCTTTTGTACTCCATCAAGTCCTTCTAAAATAGGCATCATAAGTACAGCTTGTTGTTTTTTTACATCGTAAGCTTTTTGAAGTTGACGCCCCATCAACAAGTTAAACTTCTGATCAGTTCCACCTATCTCAATGTCTGATTTTAGATGCACTGAGTCATACCCTTGAAGGAGTGGGTACATAAACTCACTCACTGCGATTGGTGTGTTAGATGCAAAACGTTTAGAAAAATCATCACGCTCTAGCATACGAGCTACGGTAAGGTTAGATGCAAGTTGTAACATACCAGCAGCACCTAATGCTTCAAGCCACTCTTTGTTATAAACGATATCTGTTTTTTCCTCATCTAAGATCTTGAAAGCTTGCGAAGTGTATGATGCAATATTTTTTACAATATCTTCATCACTTAGTACTTTTC
>JAMORZ010000045.1 GCA_027063295.1 Sulfurimonas sp. | reverse complement strand
TTCTTGCCAGTATTGTTTGAGTAGATACTCATAGACTTGATGTTCAGGATGTTTGATACTAGTAATTCTCTTTTTCGTTGGATAGATTGCCTGTATGCCGAGTATTCCCATATATTTTAGCACTCTATTTTTTCCTATTGAGTAGCCATCTTCAAGCAGCTGTTGATGAATATATCTATAACCATACTCTGAATTATCTGTAGCAATCTCATCTATTTTATGCAACAGTTGTATATCTTTTTGGCTTATTGGTACTGGTTTATAGTAAAAACTACTTCTGCTTATACCAACGAGTTCACACTGCTCTGATACTGAAAGTTCTTTATGCTTGGACTCTATCAGAGACTTCTTGTAAATCATGTCCAAGCTCTTTAACTTTCCCACTGCCCACTCCGCCTTTACAGTTGCCTTGCCAAGTGCTTTTGCCAGCTGCTCATTCTCTGTTTTTAGTTCTTCAATCTCATCTTTATAGGCTTTAGTTGCTCCTCCTACATCAAATGCCAAAGAAGCATTCTCTAAGAACTGTTGCTTCCATTTTCCTAAAGATTGTGATGTTACTCCATACTTTGATGCTAATTGACTTGTTGTCATCTCCTCTTTTAACATCTCTAAGACTATTTTTCTCAAAGAGAGTGCAAGCACAAGGTTTTTTGTTCAGCTGTGTAGGTTTGACCTTTTCTTCTACTCATAATTTACTCCATTCTGCTCTAAATATTTTAACTTTTTTGAAAATAAATCTTACTGAAAAAGTGTCTTAGATTTTAGGGGCATTATAGTGCGAAAGTTGAGTTTATTTTGTGTTGTATTGTTTCTATTTTTATATGTTACTTTATATCACATTTGCTTTCTCTATTTCTTTGAGCTTTCTTGTATTATTTTTTCGATATAATCTCAGGTAAAGTACATATATATTTATACAAAGGTTTTATTATGGAATGTGAATTCCCTACGGTAAACTCCAATCTAGAAGAAGTAAAAGAGATATTTCAGAGTGTTAAAACTATTGCTGTTTTAGGACTCTCACCAGATGAGAGTAAGGCTTCGCACCGTGTGGCAAAGTACCTACAAGAGCAAGGTTATAAGATAGTTCCAGTGTATCCTAAAGAGGATAGTATCTTAGGAGAGAAAGTTTATAGAAGTCTCAAAGAGATCCCTTTTGAGGTAGATATGATCGATATCTTTAGAAAACCAGATGCACTAGAGATGATAGCAGATGCTGCGATTGAGCGTGGTGATGTGAAGGTGTTTTGGGCTCAGCAGGGTATAGTAAACAATGCAGCAGCTCAAAAAGCAAAAGACGCAGGACTTAAAGTGGTACAAAACCAGTGTGCTATGGTAGATCACAAACAAGTGTGTTAGGTCTGTTTTGTTAGATATTCAAAAAATATATGAAGCACAAAAACGTATAGAGGGTGTTGTAGTAGATACACCTTTTTCGTTTGCACCATACTTGAGTGAACTCTCAGGTGCTGATGTGTATCTCAAAAAAGAAAATCTCCAAATCACCGGTGCATTTAAGATTCGTGGGGCTTATAACAAGGTGGCTTCGCTCTCAGATAAGCAAAGAGCTTGTGGTGTAGTTGCTGCAAGTGCTGGAAATCATGCACAGGGTGTGGCACTCTCTGCAAGTAAGTTCGATACTCGTGCTGTGATTGTGATGCCAGAGTCAACACCACTCACAAAGGTAAATGGTGTAAAGCACTATGGTGCTGAAGTGATCTTGGCTGGATCAAACTACGATGAAGCTTATGCTTATGCAAAAGAGTATGGTGAGCAAAACTCCATGACCTTTGTACACCCTTTTGAAGATGAAGAGGTGATCGCAGGGCAGGGTACAGTTGCTATAGAGATACTACAAAAGTGTGAAGATTTAGATGCTGTTGTTGTTCCTGTTGGTGGTGGTGGGCTTATTGCTGGTATGGCAAGTGCCATTAAGTCTCTCAATCCAAAAGTACAGGTGATAGGTATCTCAGCTCAAGGTGCTCCTGCGTTTAAAAACTCTTATGAAGAGGGCAGAGCACTCGATACTACAAGTGTAAGAACCATTGCAGATGGGATTGCAGTGAGAGATACCTCTGAAGTGACACTCTCTTTAGCACTCGAGTGTGTTGATGAGATCATTACTGTTGATGATGAGGAGATTGCAAGTGCGATTTTGTTTTTGCTTGAGAAGCAAAAGCTTGTAGTTGAGGGTGCTGGAAGTGTTGGTGTTGCAGCACTGCTTCATGGTAAGCTTGAACACTTACGGGGTAAAAAGATCGCTATAGTTCTTAGTGGTGGCAACATGGATGTAACACTACTCTCTGTTATCATCGAAAAAGGGCTTTTAAAGTCTGGAAGAAAGATGAAAGTGACAGTGACACTTGTAGACAAACCAGGCTCATTGATGCGTTTTACTCAGATACTCCAAGAACTCAATGCAAATATAGTTCACATAGCTTATGACAGGACATCAATATCACTTGATTATGGTGATGCAAATGTAACTGTGCATATGGAGACTAAAGGTGAAGCTCATCAGGCCGATATAAGAGCAGCATTAAAAAAAGAAGGGTACCTAAGAGGTTAGATTATGGAAGTTGTAAGAGAAAAAAATATAGTTCAACCAGTTATATTGACAAAAATTATGAAACAAGATTCATTGCTGGTTGTTGATTCTGAAACAACTATTAGATATTTTGATAAAAACAATCTTACCCTTCTTTCGGGATTTAAAGCAAAAATCCGTCATGAGAGTTATAAAACCTCTGTTGTTGCTTTTAGTGAAGATAAAGAGTATTTTTGTGCAATAAGTGCAGATGCAAGAGAATCTCGTTTATATAATGTTCGTACAAAAAAGACAGTTGCAAAAGTAACAAGACATCAGGGTGAAGTCTCATGTGTTGGAATCGATCCAAGAAGTCGTTATATGTTTTCATGTGGAGAGGATGGTAAAACATTTGCTATCGATATGAAAACAGGAAAGCTTGTTTTTACACTTCCACACCATGCAGATACTATCAATGATATAGCATTTTCAAAAAATGCAAACTGGATCGCAACAGCAGGGTATGATAGAAAAATCTCTTTGTACAATCTTGTAACAATGACACCAAAAGATAAACTTAAAGCTCATGCTGCTCCTATTATGAAGTTGCGTTTTATCAAAGATAATCGTCTTATCTCTGCAGATAAGAACTCTTCGATTATTATATGGGATGTTTATAATTCGCGTGTTTTGGAGCGTTTACAAGGTGCACATGATGAGATCACGCAGATAACAACCACTGCTGATGATAAGTTTTTATTTGTTGGTACAAAACTTGGGTATGTGATTCTTTATGATCTTGATACATACAAACAGCTTGCTCGTAATTTTGTTAAGATAAGTTCTACGATCACTGCACTTGAATACGATGCAGACAACCATTTTCTCATCGTTGGGACAGAAGATGGAGAGCTTCTTTTCTATAATGTTTTAGAGGGAGAAGATAGACTTCGTGAACTTTATAAGCAAAAAGAGTTTGATGCGATTAACAAGATGGCACTCCAAAACCCTTTTCTTGCTTATACCGATATTTTTGATAAAGTGGCCAACTACTGGGACAATGCTTTAGAAAAAGCAAAGCTTTATCTACAAAAAGGTGATAAAAAAACTGCTGAGTTGATTTTACAGGAGTTTAAAGGGATACCTGCTAAAAATACGATTATACAAAAAGTGATGGCCGAGTATAAAGATTTTGAGAAGTTTGAAACTTTGGCAAGGCAGGGTAAATACTCGCTTGCATACTCTTTAGTAAATGTTCATCCAATATATAAAGATTCTGCCATCTACCGTTCTTTAGAAAAAAAGTGGAAGAAAGTATTTTCTGCAGCACAAAAGAGTGCACTAGAGCCAAAAGGTTTGGAAAGAGCTCGTGAGCTTTTAGCACCATACAGAGGTGTAAGTGACAAAACAAAACTGATCCAAGAGCTTTTTACAAAAGGGGAGATATACAAGCGTTTTAAAAATGCGATTGCAAACAAAAACTTTAAAGTTGTATTTGAATTGATTAAGCAGCATCCATTTTTAAAAGAGTTTCCAGAATATGATTCTATTATGCAATATGCAGATTCGCTCTATATTAAAGCTTCAAAACTTCTCAATAGTGGAGAGATCCATGCAGCGACAAAGATACTTCGAGTCTTGTCTAATTTTATCGATTTTGAAGATGAAGTAAATGAGCTTATGCGTGAACTTGAAAACAAACAAACATACCTTAATGCTCTTCGTGATGAGAATTTGGAACTTATCTACAATCTTATGATGCAATATGAATCGTTCCAAGAGATGGATGAGTCAGTAAAATATATCAGAATGTGGGAAGAAGCAGAACAATCTGCAAGAAGATATGCTTTACGTGGGGATGTAATGGGGATGAAAAAAGTTCTTGAACCTTTTATGAAGATAGAATCAAAAATCATGCCAATAGCAAATCTCTTTAGTCTATGTTACATTACACAGTTGGAAAATGCTATCAAATCAAAAGAGAAGCAGTCTGTTATAGAGAAGGGGATCAAAAATTATCTGATCTATTTTGGAGAACAAGAGCAAATCTTGAACTTTTTTAGGATTTTTAAGAAGTACTACCCAGAGAGTAAACTCAATTTGGAAAAACTTCATCATGGTACAATCTCCCACTGGAGACCCGCTATGATAGTCAACTCAATCTTAGATTAGGTTTGAGTTGTACAACTACCTCTTGCTTTAACCTCAAATATAGCAATAATTCAGTATAATCATCACATTTTAAATTTTTATAATACTAGAGGAGACTTTGCATGCAGATTAGTGGTGCACAGATGGTCATTGAAGCACTTATTGCTGAAGGCGTAGACACAGTATTTGGCTACCCTGGTGGAGCAATAATGAATGTCTATGATGAGATATACAAACAAAACGGATTTCAACACATACTCAATCGTCATGAGCAAGCTTCTGTCCATGCTGCTGAGGGTTATGCAAAAGCGAGTGGAAAAGTTGGTGTAGCTATGATCACATCTGGTCCTGGTTTTACAAACGCAGTAACGGGGATGGCAGATGCTTATATGGACTCGATCCCACTTGTGGTTATCTCCGGTCAGGTACCGATGAGCCTTATTGGAACAGATGCGTTTCAAGAGATCGATGCTGTTGGTATCTCAAGAAGTTGTACAAAGCACAATTACCTTGTAACAGATGCAGCTGATCTTCCACGTATCTTAAAAGAGGCATTTTATATTGCTCGTTCTGGTCGCCCAGGTCCTGTGCATGTAGATATCCCAAAAGATGTAACAGCACAGATCGCTGAGTTTAACTACGATATAGAGCTTGATCTTGAGACTTATAAGCCACACACAAAAGGGAACCCTCGCCAGATCAAAAAAGCGATGGAAGCAATAGCAAGTGCAAAACGTCCACTCTTTTACCTTGGTGGTGGTATCATCAATGCAAACGCAGCTTATGAGGTTCGTGAACTTGTAGCAAAAACTGGTATTCCTGCTGTTGAGACTTTCATGGCTCGTGGTACACTCTCTCATGATGACAAGCTCCTTGTTGGTATGCTTGGTATGCACGGAAGCTATGCGGCAAATATGGCGATGAGTGAGACAGATCTTGTGATCGCTCTTGGGGCTAGATTTGATGATCGTGTTACAGGAAAGCTTAGTGAGTTTGCTAAAAACGCAGCTGTTATCCATGTAGATATTGATCCTGCATCTATCTCTAAGCTTGTAAATGCAGATTTTCCAATCGTTGGTGATGTCAAAAATGTAGTAAATGATATGCTAGAACAAGTTAGTGTTGTAGATAGTGCAAACTATGAGTCTTGGAGAGAGACAATAGAGAACTTCGCAGAGCTTCACCCACTTACATACCATGAAGATGCTGAGCGTATCAAGCCTCAGTGGGTTATTGAGCGTGTTGGTGAGCTTCTTGGTGATGATGCAAATATCTCGACAGATGTTGGGCAACACCAGATGTGGACAGCACAGTTTTACCCATTTAGCAGACCGCGTCAGTTTATGAGTTCTGGTGGACTTGGAACGATGGGCTTTGGTTTTCCAGCTGCACTTGGTGTAAAAGCGGCAATGCCAGAGAAGGTAAGTGTTAACTTTACAGGTGATGGCTCTATCCTTATGAATGTGCAAGAGCTTATGACAGCAGTGGAGAAAAAGATTCCTGTTATCAACATCATCTTAAACAATAACTATCTTGGTATGGTTCGTCAGTGGCAAACACTCTTTTACGATAAGCGCCACTCTGAGACTGATCTTTCAGTACAGCCTGACTTTGTAAAACTCTCAGAAGCTTTTGGTGGAATAGGGTACAGAGTAAGCACAAAAGAGGAGTTTGATGCAGCACTTAAAGATGCAGTTGAGAAAAATGTTGTTGCGTTTATAGAAGTGATTGTTCATAGAATGGAGAATGTTATGCCTATGGTTCCAGCAGGTGGAAGCTTATTCAATATGATGTTACTAGAGAAAAAGGGGAGTAAATAATGGCTGATAATAGTGAAAGAAGAGTAATCTCTGTTATTGTTCGTAATGAGGCGAGTGCACTCTCACGTATTACTGATCTTTTTTCTGGTCGTGGGTACAACATCACATCTTTAACTGTTGCACCTATCCCAGATAGTGACTATTCACGCCTTACTATCGTTACATCTGGTAGTGTTCGTGTGATTGAGCAGATCACAAAGCAGCTACACAAACTGATCCCAGTTCTTCGTGTGTATGAGCATTGTGATATCGTAGAAAAAGAGATGGCACTTGTGAAGTTTCCAATCACTGAAAATATCAGTGATATCGACACTCTTTGCCAAGCTTACAACGGTAAGATAGTCAATGTTGGTGAAAATGTTGTGATCGCTATGGTTGCAGATGAATCAAAAAGGGTTGAGAATTTTCTCTCAGCGATTCGCCGTTATAACCCAAAAGAGATTGTAAGAAGTGGTGCTGTAGCACTCGAGAGATAAATCTATGAAGCTTAGTGATATAGCAACTCTTATCGGTGCTGCGTTTGATGGTGCTGATGTTGAGATAACTTCTCTTAACACACTCAAAGATGCTTCAAACTCTGAACTCTCTTTTGTGGCAAATGCAAAATACATCAAAGATGTTGCATCTTCAAACGCAGCAGCTATCATCTGTAGCGAAGATGTTGCACAACAAGTTCCAAGTGGGTGTGTTGCTTTGGTTGTTGATGAGCCTTATTGGCAGATGGCAGTGGTTTCACAAAAGTTTGCTCCAGCTATAGAAGATGATGAATCTTGTGAAGTTGTTGTGGGTGAGGGGAGTGTAGTATCTCCTAAAGCCCATCTTGCTCCTGGTGCAAAAGTGGGGAAAAACTCACACATTATGGCTGGTGCTTACATAGGTTCTGGTGCTGTTGTTGGTGATAATTCTATCATTTACCCAAATGTAGTTGTGTATCGTGATTGCAAGATAGGAAATGATTGCATTATCCATGCTGGGACAGTTGTGGGAGCAGATGGTTTTGGATTTGCTTCAAACAGACTAGGTGAGCATAAAAAAATCTACCACATAGGAAATGCAGTGATAGAAGATGATGTAGAGATAGGCTCAAATGTATCGATAGATCGTGCTGTATTTGGCTCTACCATCATCAAAAAAGGTGCACGTTTAGACAACCTCATACAAGTAGCACACAACTGTGAGATAGGTGAGGGAAGTGTCTTTGCTGCACAAAGTGGTATGGCAGGATCATCTATCATCGGCAGAAACAATGTCTTTGGTGCCCAATCAGGTATAGCAGGGCACTTAAGTGTTGCACCATTTAATACTTTTGCAGCACGTTGTGGTGTAACAAAAACGATTAAAGAGAGTGGTAAAACTTTTGCTGGTTTTCCATTTATGGAACATAAACTTTGGTTGAAAATTCAGGCAAAGTTAGCAAGACTTGTGAAGTAAAGTAGGATCTCTCCTACTTTTTAAGCTCTTTTACAAACTCTTCGATACGTTTGATACCCTCACGGATACTCTCAATATCTGTTGCAAATGAGAATCTAAAATATCCTTCACTACCAAAACCAACACCAGGAACTACAGCTACTTCTTTACTTGCTAAAAGATCTTGTGCAAATGTGAGTGAGTCGTTACTTACCTCTTTGATATTTACAAAAAGATAGAACGCACCATCAGGTTTTAAAACACTTAGTCCATCGATAGCATTAAAAAGCTCTACAGCTTCATCACGACGGGCAGAGAACTCTTTTCTCATCATCTCTATATCTGTATCAGCACTGCCATTAAGACCAGCGATTGCTGCCATTTGTGTGATAGAGTTGATGTTTGATGTACTTTGAGACTGAAGCTTTTTAGTAGCTTTGATAAGGTCAGCATTATGTGCTGCCATATAACCAAAGCGCCATCCTGTCATCGCTACTGATTTGCTCAGACCGTTGATTGTTACTGTGCGTTTGAACATATCTTCACTCACTGCAGCAGCTGAAGTAAACTCACCCTCATACACAAGTTTCTCATACATCTCATCACTTGCTACGATTACATCTGTGCCCTCAAGCACTTTCCCAAGCTCGATGAGCTCCTCTTTTGTGTAAACAGAACCTGTAGGGTTTGATGGAGTTGTTAAGATAAGCATCTTAGTCTTTGGAGTAAGAGCATTTTTAAGCTGTTCTGGAGTGATCTTAAATCCACTTGCATCATCAGTTGCGATCTCTACAACATCACCGCCACAGTATCTTACAAGCTCAGGGTATGTTACCCAGTAAGGTGCAGGGATGATCACTTCATCACCTTTATCTATCGTTGCAGAAAAGAGGTTAAACAAAGAGTGTTTTGCTCCGTTGTTTACGATGATCTGATTTGGTGCATACTCAAGGTTGTTATCACGTTTGAGTTTTGTTGCAACCGCTTCTTTAAGTGCTGGGATACCATCAACAGCAGTATATTTTGTAAAACCATTGTTAATAGCTTCAATAGCTGCATCTTTTATCACCTGAGGTGTGTCAAAGTCTGGCTCACCAGCTGAGAAACTAAGTACATCTTTGCCTTGAGCTTTAAGCTCTTGAGCAAGTGTCGTTATTGCGATTGTTATTGATTCAGAAAGTGTATTTATGCGATTTGTTAGCATAGAGTGTTTTCCTTAATTGTTTTAGGTAAAAATTGCATTATTATACTCAAATCTAGCTATATATATGTTGAGAATGGGGGAAAAAAAACTTTTTTTCCTATTTTTTCAGAAATATCAGCTGTCAAAGTATGATATAATGAGGTATGAAAAGTGAAAAATATGAGATACTCATAGTTGATGATGTTAGTGAAAACATTAAAGTAGCTATTAGTATTTTAAAAAATGATGATTATAATTTTTCCTATGCACAAAGTGGTGAGTCTGCTATTGAAGTGCTAAAAACAAAAAGATTTGATCTTATTCTTTTAGACGTTATGATGCCTGGTATTGATGGATTTCACCTTTGTAAGATTATAAAAAACTCTCCAGCTATAGCCGATACCCCTATCATATTTTTAACTGCAAAGGTAGATATCAACTCTGTTGCTTACGGTTTTGGTCTTGGTGCAGTTGATTATGTAGCAAAACCTTTCCATCCACAAGAGCTTAAAGCACGAGTTGCAAATCATCTTGAGCTGTATAGTTATAGAAAGAAACTTAAACAAAATAATAAAGAACTCTCTTGTGAAATTCGTAATGTAAAAGATCAGTATCTTGATGATTTAGCAAGCGCACAAGAAGAGATAGTGTATATATTAAGTGATATTATTGAAAGTGATAGTGGTGAGACAGCATGTCATGTTCGTCGTGTTGCAAATATTGCAAAAGAACTTGCTATTTTGGATGGACGACTGAGTGATGAAGAGGTAAAGATGATACATCTAGCAGCTCCATTGCATGATATAGGTAAAATCTTTATAGATAATAAAATTTTGCATAAACCAGGAAAACTGACAGAAGATGAGTTTGAGATGATGAAGCTGCATCCGACTCATGCGGTAAAAGTATTAAAAAAATCAAAACGCAAACTTATTCAGATAGCAAGAATTATCGCTTATGAACATCATGAAAATTGGGATGGAACAGGTTATCCAAGAGGCTTAAAAGGCAAAGAGATACACCTTTATGGAAGGATAGTCGCTATTGCAGATGTTCTTGATGCACTTACTCAAAATAGATGCTACAAAGATGCATGGAGTTTTGATAAAGCAAGTGCATTTATTGTTCAAAATCGTGGGAAAAAATTTGATCCTTATTTAGTCTCTTTATTTGAGAAAAACCTTTCTGTTTTTAAAAAAATCGTGGAGAGTGAACAATGTTAGTTGAGATGGATATTACTTTTCTTATAGGTATTTTTGTTGTTTTTATTGTTGGCATTATCCTTACTGCAATGCTTGTAAAAAAGAGCAATAAAGATACGATTGAACTTTTAGAAAAAGAGGTTCAAGATGCTCAAGAGAAAAAAGAGAAACTTATTGATGAGATAGAACTTTTAGAGAGTAAGCTTTTTGAGTATGGTTCAACAACAAAATCAAAAAGTTTTGTAGCAGAACAGATAAAAAAGATAGATGATTTAGAGTATGAAATAGAGAGTTATAAAAATCTTCTACAAGATATAAAAAAGATCGCTCAAGATGCAAATTATGTGAAAAAAGAGTTTTTATCAAATATCCGTCATGAGATAAGAACCCCTCTTAACTCTATTTTAGTTTTTGCAGATATGCTAAAAAATGAGGTGAAAGATCATAAACAACTTACGTATGCTCAAAATATCGCAAATTCTGGTCAAAAACTTCTTGCCCTTATGAATAGTATTATTGAGCTCTCAAAGGTTGAAGGAAAAAACTTTCAGTTTCAAGAAAGAGCGATCGACACAGCACTGTTTTTTGAAAATATTGCACAACATTATACAAACAAAGCTACTCAAAAAGGTTTAAAATTATCACTTCAAGTTGACCAAGATCTACCAAAATCTCTTATGGTAGACAGTGATAAAGTTAAGCAAATCGTTGAAAATTTAGTTGAAAACGCAATCAAGTTTACAAAAGATGGTTCTGTTAATATATATGTAAAACTACAAAGTACAAATGTAGTAAATAACACAGTAAATTTTGCAATCGAAGTAAAAGATACAGGTTCTGGGATCCCTATAAAAGATCAAAAAGCAATATTTGAGATTTTTGAAAAACGTGAAGATAGTTCCAATGAAGAGTTCCAAAGTGTTGGGCTTGGCCTTTCTGTACATAGAAAAATCGCAAGACTTATGGGTGGAGATATTAAACTTACAAGTATGCCAAATCAAGGTTCTACTTTTACACTGGAACTTTATAATGTTGAGATCGTTTTAAAATCTCATGAGGATGAAAATGCACAAAATCAAGAGGTAGATTTTAGTAAAATCATACCAAATGGTGCTAATGTTCTCATCATAGATGAAGATCAAAAAAGCAAAGAGATTATTGAAGAATCATTTGATGGCACAAAAGCACATATCGAGTACTTTGACAATCCAAGAGATGCGATTGAAAAACTGAGAAGCTCGAGATTTGATATGGTGTTTATCGATCTTGAATTATTGACAATGGATGAAAATGCAGTCTCTAAAGTGATAGCAAAAATCTCAACTGCACCAGCAATAACACTTACACAAAGAACATTAAAAGATGTAAAATTTGCTGCAAATGGTATGAAAATCGCAGGACATCTTAAAAAACCATTATCTAAAATAGAACTCTTTAAAGTGGTTTTGAGACTATTTAATAGTAGCTACGACGAGCAACAAGTACAGCCACAACAACAAGTACAACAAAAAGATAGATTTAGTAATATGGATGATGCAAAGCTTGAAATGTTTGCATCGTATGCTCAAAAACATTTGATGCCGCTTTATAATCAAGTGATGCAAACAAATGATTTGGAAGTAACGAAAAAATTTGCTTCAAGTTTAGAGATGTTAGCGAAAAAATTTGAGATAGTTCTTTTTACAGATCTTTCACAAAAACTTCTTGAAAAGATAGAGTTGTTTGATGTAGATGGGATTGCTAAGTATATGAAATCATACAAATATTTTCTTCATGAACTGCAAAATCATCTCAAAAACAAATAGTTTTTAAGTATAATTACAAAAAAATTTAAAGGCTAAATCTATGTCAGTATATGTTTTTGGACACAGAAATCCCGATAGTGATTCTATCATTGGAGCTATCTCTATCTCATACTTAAAAAATCAACTCGAAGATGAGGAGTATATCCCAGCTCGTCAAGGTGATATCTCTGCCGAGACTGCATTTATCTTAGAGAAATTTGGTTATGCAAACAAAGTTCCAGAGTTAAAAACTTCTGTAGCAGGTGAGAAAGTATATCTTGTTGACTCAACAGACAAGGCTCATTTTCAAGATGATATCGATGATGCTACTATTTTGGGTGTGATAGATCATCACAAACTTGGTGATATCACAACTTCTACTCCACTTGAGTGCTGGATCCGTCCTATTGGGTGTTCTAATACAGTAGTAAAAGAAGTGTATGATGCTATGGGTGTAGAGATCCCAAAAGAGATTGCAGGGATGATGATGCTTGCTATCTTGAGTGATACAGTGATCTTTAAATCACCTACATGTACAAAAGCAGATACAAAAGCTGTAAAAGAATTAGCTGAGATTGCGGGTGTTGAAAACTACAAAGAGCTTGCTATGGAGATGTTCATCGTTAAATCTGGTACAGATGGTGCAACTGCTCGTGAGCTTAACACACGTGATTATAAAGTGTTTGATATGAATGGTGCAAAAGTGGGTGTAAATCAGCTTGAGATGATTGATATCTCTGCACTTGATGATAGAATCGATGAAATCTATGCTGATATGGTAGCGATGAAAGAAGAAGAGGGGCTTCATACAATGCTTGTACTACTTACAGATATCATGAAAGAGGGTTCAAAACTTCTTTGCGCAAGTGATGATGTATCTAAAATAGAAGCTGCGTTTAATACAAAACTTGAGAACAACCAAGTGTGGCTAGATGGTGTACTTAGCCGTAAAAAACAGGTTATCCCTGTTGTTCAACCTCAATTTTAAGATGCTTTAGAGTGTGCAAGCTCTAAAGCACTTTTGATGGCATTAATATAACTAAGTGTTTTAGCTTGATTTTTGTAAGCAATATCAAATGCAGTGCCATGATCAACTGATGTTCTAACTATAGGAAGGTTTAACGAGATATTAACACTCTCATCAAAATAGAGTGCCTTAAGTGGAGCTAAACCTTGGTCGTGATACATCGCTACAAAGTGGTTGTAGTTTGCTCTAAAGTGGGGTGTAAATGCAATGTCCGGCACAACCGGACCCACAAACTGTTCAAACCCAACTTCTTTGTTCGCAAGTGCAATCGCTTGAGTTATGACACTCTCTTCATCACCTAAAACACCGTTATCTCCAGCATGTGGGTTGAGCCCTAAAACTGCTATTGGTTGTGTTTGTATATCTTTATGCAGATCAAGCAAAAAAGTTGTGAGTTTTTTTAGTTCTATTGTTTTAGCAACCTGTGAGAGGGGGATATGTTCTGTGTAGAGTGCAACAAACATCTTCTCACACCCAAGCATCATGATAGCTTCTTTGTTAAAGTGTTTGCGAAGCAGGTCGGTATGTCCTTTGTACTCTAGCCCTGCCATCATCCAAGCCTCTTTATGAATAGGCATCGTAACCACTGCAGAGGCATCTTTGTTTTCACAAAGTGTAATCGCTTTCATAAAAGAGTCATAAGAGTACCTGCCACTCTCTTTTGTCACTTTACCTGGTTTTATCTCAAAATCACCATCAACTTCACAAAGCGTAAAATCTTCAGGGATAGTTGTTTTAAGAAGTTGTGTAGCTTGATTGAGGAGTGAAAAGTTGACACAGTAGATGGGTTTGCACAGTTTTGTAACCTCATTGTGGGCTCTAAGAGCTATCTCAAGCCCAACACCATTGAGATCGCCTACACTTACAGCTATGGTTGGTTTACTCATCTCGTTGTTAGTTTTTTCATATCTTTGATAGCTTGTGCTAAGCCACTAAAAACACTTCTGGCAACGATGCTTTGTCCGATGTTGAGCTCTGTGATACTCTCTATCTTCATCATCTCATCTACATTGTGGTAGTTAAGTCCATGTCCAGCCGCAACCTCTAAACCTAGTTTTTTTGCATGATCGGCTGCGTTTTTGATTGCATTAAGAGACTCTTGTAATTTGACTTGAAGCTCTTGGCGTGGAAGTTCTAGATCTTTGATAGAGTGGTTGGAGTAAGAGAGATTTGAGTGTAGCATCGCATAGAGGTTTGCAAAGTGTCCGGTGTGCAGCTCTACCATCTCAGCTCCTAGTTTTTTAGACTGCTCAATCGCTTCGATGGTGGGATCTACAAAGAGTGAAACAGGAATGGTCACTTTGTGGAGCTGCCTTGTTGCCTCTTGCACTTCATCTGCAAAACTAAAAACATCAAGCCCACCCTCTGTGGTAACCTCTTCACGTTTTTCAGGCACAAGGGTCGCACGATGGGGTTTAAGTTCACTCACAATGCTGAGTATCTCTTTGTTTATGGAGCACTCCAGATTTACAGGGAGTTTGGAATGTGCTAAGATATTTTTTACATCTACATCTTGGATATGGCGTCTATCTTCTCTAAGATGGATCGTAATCTGATCTGCTCCACTCTCGCAGGCAACATAAAGAGCTTGTAAAATATCTGGATCATTAACTCGTCTTGCTTCACGTAGAACTGCTACATGGTCTATGTTTACTCCAAGTGTCATCATAATGCACCCACCTCTTTGGCAAAAGTTTTATACTCCTCTTCAAGAGTATCAGGGTTGATAAAATCTCCAACATATACATCAACAGTGTATGGCTCTTTGTATGGCGCAGCTTCAAAAACTTTTTCATTCTTCCCTTTGATGATAACAGGTACTACTTTGAGTTTGTTTGCTTTTGCTATTTTGCTTGCACCACTTTGAAAAACAGTAAGCCCATCACCACTAAAGCGTTCCCCCTCAGGGAAGATGTAGATGTTCATATCATCTACCTTTGAGAGGGTCTTTTTGATAGACTTAAAAAAGTTAAGCAATC
>JAMORZ010000044.1 GCA_027063295.1 Sulfurimonas sp. | reverse complement strand
ATAAAGAGAGCTCTTTTAATGATAACAAAGCTCATAAGATTTCAAAGAGTAGTTTTTTGGAACTGGAGCAGTTTGTTTTAGCCCATGAAGAGAGTAGTAATTACCTCAAACTTAGCTCAAAGAAAAAATTTGGAAAAATTCTGCAAGCTCAAAACTATGTAGGGGTGATCCAAACGCAAGATGGTACTACAATTGAGATCTTGCCAAAGATAGAGAGTGCAACAACAGAGGACTCAAAAACTATTCTCCTAAAAATGTTAAAAACCCTCAAAAAATCCCCTTTCAAACACTTCAACACAGCAAACTTCAAAGCGGCTAAACTGCCACTTTTAGAGATCTTTATCTCTATGTTTTTAGAAGAGCTTGCTATTTTGATTCGCAAGGGTATTAGAAGTAGTTATATACAAAAAGAGGAGAATCTTCACTTTTTAAAAGGAAAACTCAAACTCTCTAAGCAGCTAAAACACAACACTGTTCATAAAGATAGGTTTTTTGTAGAGTATGAGGAGTTCTCAAATAACAGAGTAGAGAACCAACTTATAAAAACCACCTTGGAGTATTTGTACAAAAAGTCTCGCTTAAGTAAAAACCAACAAAAGATACGAGAGTATCTTTTTGTGTTTGATGAGGTTTCATCGACCCATACCCCAAAGGAAGATTTTAAAAAGGTACAACTTAGCAGAGAGACAAAGGCTTATGAGTCTGTACTACTCTATGCAAAAACTTTTTTGCTAGAGAACTCTTTTTCACCTTACAAGGGCTCAGATGTTGCGTTTGCACTCTTGTTTGATATGAATCTGCTTTTTGAGTCTTATGTGGGAGCTTATTTGAAGAAAAAATACAAAGACATAAGGCTTCAAGACAAGGGAAAATATCTTGTTGATTCCCATAAAAAATTTGCCCTTAGACCAGATATAGTACTCTACAAAGATACAAAAAATGAGATAATAGCTGATACAAAGTACAAAAATATCACCTCCCAAAAAGATATAAGCCAAGCAGATATGTACCAGCTCTATGCCTATGGAACAAAGTATAAACATACTTCTGAACTTTATCTGATATACCCTAAAAATCAAAATATTTTCAAGCAAAGATACAGCTATATTAAAGATGATCTTTATTTAGAGATTTTGTTTTTTGATCTTGCAAAAGATTTTTCACAAGAGATAGGATTATGAGCAGAGCAAAAGGGGATGTAGCTGAAGATAGAGCAGTGGAGTATCTCAAAGAGTGTGGTTTTTTTATTGTTGAGAGAAATTTTTATAGCCGTTTTGGTGAGATAGATATTATAAGCACAAAAGATAATGTGTTGCATTTTGTAGAGGTTAAAAGTGGTGAAGATTATGAAAGTGCCGTAGAAAATATAACCCCTTCTAAGTTGCAAAAGTTGATTAAAACAGCACATATCTATATGAAAAAAAATTCATTAGATGTTGATTTTACTCTCGATGGTGTAATTGTTACACCACAAACAATAGAGCTTTTGGAAAATATTACTTTGTAAATGCTATAATAATTCCAATATATAAAATAGGATGATTGATGCAAGCAAAAATATTTTTCGGTTCATCTGAGGCAACAAAAGAGAATCTTAGTGAGAGAAAATCTCCCTATAATGGCAAAGTGGTCTCCATCGCTCCAATTTGCGATGAAGAAGATGCAAATAAAGCACTGCGTATTGCACAAGATGCAGCGAAAATAACAAAAAAATCAACACTTTCACAAAGATGCAACTGGCTTTTGGATGTTGCAGAAAAACTCAAAGCAAACAAAGAAGATATAGCAAAAACTATCACCGATGAGGTGGGAAAACCTATTGCATTTGCTCGTGTTGAGGTAGATAGGTGTATCGAGACTGTGACACTCTCGGCTGAGACGATGCGCACTATGGCTGGTGAGACCATCAACACCGATGCAATGGCAAGTGGCAAAAAAACACTCAGCTTTTTTCGCCGTGAGAGTGTGGGTGTGGTGGTTGCCATAACACCATTTAACTTCCCACTCAACCTTGTAGCACACAAACTTGCTCCTGCACTAGTAGCAGGAAATGCAGTGGTACTCAAACCAACACCAGAAGCACCACTTACTGCTTACAAGTTTGCAAAACTCTTTATAGAGAGTGAGTATGCAATAGCTGATGCACTCTCGGTAGTGTATGGTGATGCTGAAGTTGGTTCGGCTCTTATCACCTCAGATATCCCTCGTGTTATAAGTTTTACAGGGAGTGTGCCTGTTGGAAATATCATCACCAAAAACGCAGGGATCAAAAAAGTGGGTCTTGAGCTTGGTGGAAACGCAGCAACATTTGTAGAAAAGTCAGCAGATCTTGCCCTTGCTGCACAAAGGTGTGCTTTGGGTGCGTTTGTAAACTCAGGGCAGGTGTGTATAAGTTTACAACGTATTTATGTACAAGTTGAGGTGTATGATGAGTTTGCAGAGCTGATGGCAAAAGAGACCCAAAAACTCAAAATCGGCAGCCCTTATGATGATGACACTTTCATGGGACCACTTATCGATGATGATGCAGCAGAACGTGCAATGGGTTGGGTAGAATCTGCCATAGAGGAGGGTGCAAAGCCACTGCTTTCACCACATAGAGAGGGAAGAATGTTTCATCCTTGTGTGATGGCAGATGTAAGAGATGATATGGCAATAGTATGTGAAGAGGTGTTTGCTCCTATCGTTTCTCTTGTAAAAGTGGATGATTTTGATGATGCCCTGCCTCGCATGAACAACTCCCCTTATGGGTTGCAGTTTTCAGTCTTTACAAACGATCTGAGTATCACTTCGCGTGCCATAGATGAGCTTGAAGCTGGTGGGGTAGTGATAAACGATATGCCAACCCTGCGTTTTGATATCCAGCCTTATGGTGGGGTCAAACTCTCAGGTGTTGGGCGTGAGGGTCCTAGATTTGCCATTGAGGAGATGACAGAGATCAAGTCTGTTGTGATTTGTTAAAGGAAAAAACCATGGGTGAAAAAGAGCTAAGTAACTACAGCTACGAAGATTATCTCGATATTGATGCTACAACATCCAAAGAGGAGAGAGTTGAGCTTATTTTTGGTGATATCTTTATGATGAGTGGTGCAAGTAGAGTGCATCAAGATGTAGTTGGTAATATGTTTTTTGTTTTTAAAAACCTGCAAAAAAAGAGAGGGTGCAGTGCTGTTATAGCACCTTATGATTTGAAGTTTGAGTGTGATGATACCACCAATGTAGTCCAACCCGATGTGATCCTTTTTTGTCAAGATGAGCAGATACCCTGTTTGGTTGTAGAGGTACTCTCCCCCTCAACAGCACTCAAAGATAAAACACTTAAAAAAGAGCTTTATGAGTGTGTAGGGATTGGGGAGTATCTTATTGTCGATCCACTCAATCATTATGTAGATAGATATATCTTTAAAGATGGGGTACTTCATTACGATAAATGTTATGGTAAAGAGGATAAGATGGAGCTTGTGTGTCTTGGTGAAGAGGTGGATGTAGAGGGTTTTTTTGAGTAGAAAAAAAGTGGTTATCTCTGCATGTATCTTGGGTGAGTATTGCCGTTATGATGGTAAAACCAAAAAGATAAACGCAGTAGCAGAGGCATTTAAAGAGTATGAGATTATCTCTTTTTGTCCAGAAGCACCCCTTTTTGGGACACCCCGTGAGAGGATCAGTGTTGTAAAATGCGCTGAATCTCACCGTATCATTACAGATGAGAGCAAGATCGATGTAACTCAAAAACTCCAAATGCAGATAGAATCTTTTTGTACAAATCATCCAAATATTGATGCAATAGTTCTTAAGTCAAAAAGCCCCTCTTGTGGGTATAAAACAACCCCTGTTTTAGATGAGAATAAAGAGATTTTATACTATGCAAACGGCATTGCAGCCGATATATTTTTACAAAAATATCCAAATATCCCCATCAAGAGCGAAAACGACTTTTAAATAACTTAGATTTGAGCACTTTTTAGGTATAATCGCGCAATTTATTATAAGAGATATGAAGATGGATATTAGAGAAGAATACCTCAAATTTTTTGAATCAAAAAACCATACCAGAGTAGCATCGGCTCCTCTTGTTCCAGATGATGCGACACTTTTGTTTAACAATGCAGGGATGGTACCTTTTAAGTCGATTTTTACAGGGGAAGTTCCAACACCACAAAACCCACGTGCTACATCTTGTCAGACATGTATCCGTGCGGGTGGAAAACACAACGACCTTGAAAATGTAGGTCACACAGCACGCCACCATACATTTTTTGAGATGCTTGGAAACTTCAGTTTTGGGGATTACTTCAAAGAGGAAGCCATCGCTTATGCTTGGGAGTTTATCACTGAAGTTATCAAACTGCCTGTTGAGAAACTTTGGGTAACTGTGCATGAGAGTGATGATGAAGCAGAGGAGCTTTGGAAGAAGCATATCTCAGCAGATAGAATCATGCGTCTTGGCGATGCAGATAACTTCTGGTCTATGGGTGATACAGGTCCGTGTGGTCCATGCTCTGAGATCTTTTATGATCAAGGCGAAGAGAACTTCAACGGTCCAGAGGATTATATGGGTGGTGAAGGTGATAGATTTTTAGAGATCTGGAACCTTGTTTTTATGCAGTATGAGGTAAAAGAAAAAGGGGGAGAGAGACTCCCACTTGCAAAACCTTCCATCGACACAGGTATGGGGCTGGAGCGTGTTGTAGCGATCAAAGAGGGTGCTACCTCAAACTACGGTTCAAGCCTTTTTATGCCACTTATCAAAAAAGTTGAAGAGCTTATCTCAAAAGAGTATGAGTATGCTAGTGGTGCTTCTTATCGTGTGATTGCTGACCATATCCGTACAGCTGTGTTTTTACTCTCACAAGGGACAAACTTCTCAAATGAGGGGCGTGGATATGTGCTTCGCAGAATCCTTCGTCGTGCAGTAAGACATGGTTACCTGCTAGGGTTTCGTGAGCCTTTTATGCACAAACTTGTAGATACTCTAGTTGCTATTATGGGCAAAGAGTACAGCTATCTTGCTCAAAAAGCTGAAATTGTCAAAGAGCAGATAGAGCTTGAAGAGGCGAGATTTTTTAAGACTATTGAGTCTGGGATAGCACTCTTTGAAGCAGAGCTTGAAAATACAAAAGATATCTTTAGTGGTGAAGTTGCATTTAAACTCTACGATACATACGGTTTCCCACTAGATCTTACAGAAGATATGCTCAAAGAGAAAGGGCTTAAACTCGATTCTGAGAAGTTTGATACACTGATGCAAGAGCAAAGAAGCCGTGCAAAAGCTGCATGGAAAGGTTCAGGCGATGAGGTAACTCATGGTGACTTTAAAGAGCTTTTAGAGGAGTTTGGTGAGAATGAGTTTGTAGGTTATGAGCTTACAGAGTCAAAAGCAAAAGTTTTGGCACTTTTAGATGAGAACTTCCATAGAGTCTCAAGCCTTGATATCTCTCAAAAAGGGTGGGTGCTTTTAGATGAGACACCTTTTTATGCTGAGAGTGGTGGACAGTGTGGTGATGTGGGTGAGCTTCAGTGTCGTGCAAAAGTAGTTGATACGAAGAAGTTTTTTGGGCTTAACCTTTCTGAGATAGAGGTGACATCAAGTATCAAAGAGGGGATAAATGTTGATTGTATCGTAGATATAAGCCGCAACGAGATCACAAAACACCACTCAGCAACACACTTGCTTCATGCTGTGCTTTACGATGTGCTTGGTGAGCATATCTCTCAGGCAGGTTCACTCGTTGAAGCAAAAAGATTGCGTTTTGACTTCTCCCATCCAAAAGCACTTGAACATGCAGAACTTGCTGAGATTGAGCAGCGTGTTAACGCACTTATTGCCAGAGCGATAGACGCAAAAACGCAGGTGCTGCCAATAGAAGAAGCGAAAAAAAGTGGTGCAAAAAGTCAGTTTGGTGAGAAGTATGGTGATGAGGTAAGAGTGGTAAGCTTTGATGATGCTTCTGTTGAGTTTTGTGGTGGTGTGCATGTAGATAACACTGCATCTATTGGAAGCTTTATTATCACAAAAGAATCAGGTGTAAGTGCTGGTGTAAGACGTATAGAGGCTGTGTGTGGTCAAGCAGCTTATGAGTACTTCTGTGAGCAGAGAATCACCCTCAAAGAGGTGGAAGCTGAGGTGAAAAACCTTGATGTTATCGCAGGTATCAAACGTCTCAAAGCAACCATTTCAGAGCTAAAAACAGAACTCAAAGAAGCTCAAGAGTCTGCAAAAGTTGAGATACAAGCTCAAGAGATAAACGGTGTAAGTGTTATTGTAGAGGAGTATCCTGCGGGTGATATCAAAGAGAAAATCGATGCTCTTAAAAATGAAAACGAAGCAGTTTGTGCAATGCTCTTTCAAGTAAAAGGGGAGAAAGTTCTTATCGCTGCTGGTGTAAAAGGTGCAAATGCCAAAGCTGGAGATTGGATCAAAAAAGTTGCTCCTATCCTTGGTGGAGGGGGTGGTGGTCGCCCAGACTTTGCCCAAGCTGGTGGAAAAGATGCAAGTAAACTCCCTCAGGCAAAAGAGGCTTCCCTTGCATACCTTCAAGAGGTGCTTTAACATATGAAAGAGATGATATATCATATCTTTGGTGAGTATGCAACTATCATCATCTTTTTGCATGTTATCTCAGCAGTTGTATGGGTTGGTGGGATGATAGCGATGCGTTTTGCAGCACATCAGTCGTTTATGCAGATAGAATCTCCGCTACACCGTTTGGAGAGAATCTCTCACTCACTTAAGAGACTCTTTACAATTGTGACACCTTTTGTGATTATTCTTATCATCACAGCTGTGATTATGGCAGTTGGACTTGGATTTCGCGAGGCTGCAGTTGATGCCAATCACAATGTTATCGATGAGAATGCGATGTTTATATACAACATAGTACATCTCAAAGAGGTGATTTGGATGGTGATGGCTACTAACCTTGCAGCGATGATATGGAGAAGAAATAAAGCACAAAAACTCCTAGATAAAGGTGATAGCACAGGTGCAAAGAAAAATCTTGGAGTTATTGGCAAATATATGGTACCGCTCAACATCGCTCTTGGTGTGTTGGCTATCTTTTTGGGTGTATTTTTGAGAAACTCATAATGATACGTCTTGCCTCTTCTTCTCAAACCCGTGCTATGCTTTTACAAAACGCAGGTGTTGCGTTTATCCAAGAGAGTGTAGATTTTGACGAGGAGAGCATTATCGCTTCAAGTCCTAAAAACTTTGTCTATCAGGCAACTATGGGCAAGTATGAAGCAAACCTCAGAGCCTTTGGATATGATGAGTACCCACTCTTGGTTGCCGATACAGTAGTAACAAGCCAAAATCTTATCCTTAGAAAAGCTCGTTGTGTTGATGATGCACGCAATATTTTAATGACACAAAGTGGAAATATTACCAGCATTATCACCTGTATGATCTACCACTCAAAAGCAAAAAAACTCGTAGATATCTCAAAGACCGATTATCTTTTTGAACGTTTTGATGAGGCAGACTTAGAGAGGTATCTTGACTCTGGAGAGTGGAAAGGGAAAGCTGGCGCCTGTATGGTGGAGGGTTTTTGCAAACCCTACATCAAAGAGGTAAGAGGGTATGAGTCCACTGCTATGGGGCTGAGTGTAGAAGTGCTCAAGAGGTTTATGTAGTGGAGTTTTATGCAAAAGAGCTCAAAGCACTGCAAAGAGCAGGCCGTTTTCGTACAAGAGAGCTTGTAGATGAGGAGCTTTGTGATTTTGCATCAAACGATTATCTCGGACTTGCACACAACAAAACACTCCACACTCAAACCTGCCAAAAACTCTCTTATCAATCTATCCACGCTCCAAAAGCCTCTATGCTTGTCAATGGCTACCATGCAATCCACCAAGAGTTTGAACAAGCACTCTGTGAGGCAAACGGTTTTGAGGATGGCATTGTGTTTGGGAGTGGGTTTAATGCCAACATAGCACTCATAGAATCACTTTGCCGCAGAGGTGATGTGGTGTTTATGGATGAGCTTTACCATGCCTCAGGTGTTTTGGCAACCCATTTTGAAGCGGTAGATGTGGTGTTTTTCAGACACAACGATATGGCACACCTCAAAGAGCTTTTGGCAGCTACAGCTGCAAAACGCAGTATCATCGCAGTTGAGGGGATCTACTCGATGGATGGTGATATGTGTGACAAAGAGGTGTTTGAGATAGCCGATAGCACAGAGGCGCTTCTTATTGTTGATGAAGCGCACAGCTCAGGGGTGGTAGGCAAAAAACTGATGGGAGTGTTTGATTATTACAACATCACCATTAAGCCAAACCACATAAAGATGGGGACACTTGGCAAAGCCTATGGGAGCTTTGGAGCGTATATCTTAGCAAGTGAGCATATCATCACATATTTGCTCAACCGTGCAAAACCACTCATCTATGCAACTTCACTCTCACTGTATGATACACTTCTTGCACACAATGCACTGCGTTTTATTCTTCAAAACACAGCAGAATTAAAAATGCAGATAGAACAAAGACAAAAGATGGTGCAAGAGGAGTTTGGGCTTGATGTTGCTGGGTTGATAGTACCACTTGTTGTGGGGGATAACACAAAAGTGATGCAGATAAAAGAGCAGCTCAAAAAGGAGGGCTTTTTGGTTGGTGCGATCCGTCAGCCTACAGTTGCCAAAGCGATTATCCGTGTGATTATCAGGGTTGGAGAGAGTGAAGAGAGGTTGCGTTTTGTGCTAAGACGACTTAGAGAGTTGCTATGTTAGAGATTAGCAAAGTTCATATCTCACTTGATGAGAAGGTGTTGGTAGATTGCTCTTTTGGTATCAAAAACTCTTTGGCTCTTGTGGGGCAGAGTGGAAGTGGTAAGAGTTTGACACTCAAAGCACTTTTGGGAATGTTGCCATCACAGATGGAGTGCAAACTTGAACTTGATGCACCTTTTGAGCTTAAAGCTGGAGAGACAGTGGCACTAGTTCCTCAAAACCCTTTTACAGCATTATCGCCACTTACCAAGATAAAAAAGCAGTTTTTTGGTTCACATCAAAGGGTTGAAGAGCTTTTTGATTCTTTGGGACTTGATAAACAACTTCTTGAAAGGTTTCCACCAGAACTCTCAGGTGGACAGCTTCAGCGAGTAGTGATTGCCATAGCACTTGAGTCAAAACCAAAACTTCTTTTACTTGATGAGCCAACCACTGCACTCGATCCTCAAACAAGAGTAGTGATCTTAGATCTTCTGAAAAAACTGCAAAAACTCCAGCAGTTTTATATGCTTTTTGTTACTCATGATATATCTTCAGCAGCACATTTATGTGATGAGATATCAGTACTTCATTATGGCAAAATCGTAGAGAGTGGTATAATGACAGAGGTATTACAAAACCCACAAGAACAATATACAAAAACATTAATAGAAGCAAATTTTACCAATAGGAATTTTCGACAATGATAAAAAAGATATTTTTTTCACTTCTTTTACTTGGTTTGCTTTCACCTTTTTTGGTGTTAGGTTATTTTTTAACAGCTTATAGTTATGATATCTCCCCTTTAGTTGAGTATAAACCAGAGATCAGTTCAAGGATTTACGATAGAAATGGTGACAAGATAGCAAATGTTTTTCATAAAAAACACCGTTTTTATGCGACATTTGAAGAGATTCCACCCCGTGTTGTTGAAGCACTTGTTGCCATAGAAGATACAACATTTTTTGAACACCCAGGGGTCAATATAGATGCGATTTTTCGTGCAGCGATAAAAGTTGTTCGTGCTGGAAAAGCGGTGGAGGGTGCAAGTACCATCACTCAGCAGCTTGTAAAAAATGTGCTACTAACCCGCGAGAAAAAACTCTCTCGTAAGATCAAAGAAGCTATCTATGCGATCAAGATTGAAAGATCTTTGAGTAAAGAACAGATACTTGAGCGTTATCTCAATGAGATATACTATGGACATGGGTATTATGGTATAAAAACAGCAGCTGATGGATACTTTCATAAAAAACTCTCAGATCTTACACTCAAAGAGATCGCTATCTTAGTAGGACTGCCAAAAGCACCAAGTACCTATGCACCAACAAAAAATTATGAGATCTCTATGGGAAGAGCCAATAGGGTTCTTAAACGTATGTATGTGCTAGGATGGATAGATGAAAAAACATATACCCTCTCTCTGGAGGAGAGACCAAAGGTGTATGATACAACATTAACACAAAATAAAGCACCTTTTATCGTGGATGAAGTTGCTCGTCAAATGAGAGCAAAAGGGATGAAAGATCTTCGTACAGGTGGTTATGAAGTCTACACCACAATAGACTTGCGTTTACAAGCTGCAGGAAGAGAAGCTTTGAAGTATGCTTACAATCTTTCTTTAAAGAGGATAGAAGGCTACCGTGCAAAAGCTGAAGCTAAAGCGAAAAAACTTGGTATAGAAGTAGAGTATGATGATGCAAATACTTCATTGCTCAATGGTGCTTTAGTCTCTCTTGATTCTGCAACAGGTGATGTGTTAGCGCTTGTTGGAAGTACTGATTATAAAAAAAGTTCCTACAATCGTGCTACACAAGGAAGACGCCAACCAGGAAGTGCATTTAAGCCTTTTATCTATCAGGTTGCTATTGATCTTGGTTTTAGTGGAGCAACACCTTTAGTTGATATTGCAAAAACATACGAGTATGAAAAAGATGGAGAGGAGAAAAAGTGGAGACCACATAACTACTCTAAAAACTATCATGGACTCATTACACTTCGTGAAGCACTTATTCACTCCTCTAATCTTGCAACGATCAACCTTGTAAATGATATTGGACTTGGAGTTCTTCTTCGTGAGTTTAAAAAGTTTGGGATCAAAAATATACCAAATGATCTCTCTATCTCTTTGGGGACTATGTCTATGAGTCCACTAGAGCTTGCAAAATATTACACATCATTTTCAAATAAAGGTGTACAAAAAGGGACAAATCTTATCAGCTATATAGAAAAGAACTCTCAAAAAATCTATGATAAAACAGATGTAACCAGAGTAATCACCACACCTACACAAAGCTACATTATGACAACAATACTTCGTGATGTTGTAAATCGTGGTACAGGAATCCGTGCACGTGTCAAAGGGATAGAACTCGCAGGGAAAACAGGAACAACCAACAACAATGTTGATGGATGGTTTGCAGGGTTTTCACCTACTATGGAGACAGTGGTTTGGTTTGGAAATGATGACAACACACCAATGCATAAAAAAGAGACAGGTGGACGTATAAGTGGACCTGCATTTTCTCACTATTTTAAAGATGTATTGAGATATTACCCACAGATACAAAGAAAATTTGAGCAACCAGAGGGGATTGTGGAAGTGACGATCAAGGGAAGAAAAGAGTATTTTAGTGATATTTCAAAACCACCAAAATCAGACCAGCAAGAAGATCCTCAAGAGGAGCTGCTCTTTTAGGGTGGTTATATGGAGTGAGAGATGATCTCTCTAAACTCCATCTACACGAAGAACTTTTGTTTTTCCTACCATCAGATCAATTGTCATTAAAATTCTTTTAAATACAGACTCTTGACGATACTCCAAGTTGTGTTTTTTACAGATATCTTTTACGATAGGCTGCATCTTTTGGTAAAAAGAGTGTGGCATATTTGGAAAGAGATGATGCTCTATCTGGTAGTTTAAAAACCCATGTCCAAAGTCGATAAGGTCAGTTCCAGTATTGTAGTTTACACTTCCCATGATTTGGCGAAGGTAATATTCACCTTGCGATTTGTGTGGTGTTGAGAATTGGTAGATATCTTCTGCTGAGTGGTTTGGAACGATCACTAAAAATGAGTGAAGATTTGCAAAAAACTCAGCTAAAACCAACCAACCAAATGCAGTTACAACTGCACCCCATCCCCATGGTGAGAAGAGTAGAGGAAGTAGTATAAACTGAAATACACCATAAGGAAGGATATATTCTTTCCAAAGCTCTTGCCCTTTTTTTGTAAAAGGTGACCAGTCATAATCTTGATTTCTAACATCGTTCATATTTTTGTTATCTTTGTTTTCCAAGATTCTTTGTGTATTTGGTGCATAGTAAGCAAGCTTCCAAAAACCAGCGAAGATATAAACAACAGCATATTTCATCCACATTGGGATTTTAGATTCATGAAGCCACTCAAGGTTTTTCTCAACATTATCAGGGTCATCAAGCTCACCAAGGTGGTAGTGGTGCATAATATTGTGCTCATAAACCCATGCATCAGGTTTGATCCAATCAAGCCAGTCGATGTAGCGGCGATACCCTTTTGCAAAACCAGCTTTTGTATAACGCTCAGGGATATTTGGTACTTTGTCATAAGCTCCATGTAAAATAGGATGAGTTACATTTGCCCAACGAGCAACATTACCCACACCCATAAGAACTGCACCGATGATACCAAAAAACCAAAAGTCAAATGTGGACATATCAGAATCAAAGGTGTTTAAAATAGTAACAACAGCGATAAGAAAAAATCCACCAAATGTGGAGTATTTACCCCATCTTTCTAACTTTAAAAGATGTTCAAAATCCTCTTGACCAACCTCTATGGTCTTTTTGATCTCCTCTATATCTTTTTGAAGTTGATCTTTATCAACCTCTTCATAAGGTGTGTATGTAGTTGACATTGTAATCCTTGATAATATTCTTAAGTAAGTATTATATATAACTATGCTTAAAAAATCTAAAGTTATAGCTCGTAAAAGGGAGTTAATACTACATAAATAACATTTTGGATAAAATAGCAACAATTATATAAATATGGAGAATTTATGGACGCTGCCAAATATATTTGGATGAATGGAGAGTTTGTTGCATGGGATGATGCTAAAGTGCATGTACTTTCACATACACTTCACTATGGAAATGGTGTAATTGAAGGAACAAAAGCTTATAAGACTGAAAAAGGGTATGCAATTTTTCGTTTAAACGATCATACAAAACGTTTAAAAGAATCAGCTAAGATGACACTTATTGATATCCCTTATACTGTTGAAGAGATGAATGCTGCACAGATTGAGCTTATCAAAAAAAATGAGTTTAGTGGTGATAATGTTTACATCAGACCTTTTGCATTTTTAGGTTATGGTGTGATGGGAGTTTACCACAAAGAAGCACCTGTTGAGACTGTGCTTGCTGCTTGGGAGTGGGGAGCATACCTTGGTGAAGAGGGGCTTAAAAAAGGGATTAAACTCAAAATAGCTTCGATGACAAGACCTGCCAACACTTCAAATATGGGTAAGGCAAAAGCAACTGCAAACTATCTAAACTCACAAATGGCAAAGTTTGAAGCGATCGATTGTGGGTATGATGAAGCACTACTTTTAGATGATCAAGGTTATATAGCAGAAGCGAGTGGAGCATGTTTTTTTATGATCAAAGATGGTGAGATTATTACTCCACCAAATGATAACTCACTTGCATCTATCACACAAAAGATGGTGATAGAGATGGCTGAGGATTTTGGCTATAAAGTAACTCGCAGACGTATCACTCGTGAAGAGGTATATGTAGCAGATGAGGCATTTTTAACAGGAACAGCTGCAGAGATCACTCCGGTTGCTTCAGTAGATGCAAGAGAGATAGGTAGTGGAAGTCGTGGCGAGATCACAGAGAAGATCCAAAGCACATACTTTGACATAGTGTTTGGTAGAAATGCTAAGTATGAGCACTACTTAACGTATATTGACTAGGAAGATTATGAAAAAAGAGGATAGCATACTAATGGCTTCAGATATGAACGATTATTTTAACAAAAAAAAGAGTGAGAGTGGAGGGTTTAAAAAATCTTCTGGTGGCTCTGGTAGTGGTGGAAATGGACCAAAGGGTCCAAATATGCCAAATATAGATTTTAATTTTGGTGGTGGCAAAGCAGGGTTGATGTACTTTATCATAGCTGTTGTCCTAATGCTTGTGATTGCAAAACCTTTTACAATTATCGAAGAGGGGCAACGTGGTATTTTAAGTACAAATGGTAAGTATCAAGATCAAGCACTTTTACCTGGACTTCATTTTATTATCCCCGTGATCCAAAAAGTGTATGTGGTAGATACAAAAGTACGTATCATTAACTATGCAAGTCGTATCGAAGCTACATCAAACAACTCAGGGATCGTAACCAAACCAGCAATCACTGTGCTTGATAAGCGTGGACTTCCAGTCAACATTGAGCTTACAGTTCAGTACAGACTCAACTCTCAGTTTGCAGCACAAACGATCTCAAATTGGGGATTTAGCTGGGAAGATAAAATAATAAGTCCTGTTGTTCGTGATGTTGTGCGTAATGTTGTAGGGAAGTATGAAGCAGAGTCACTTCCACAAGAGCGTAATACGATCGCAAATGCTATTGAAAATAGAATTCGTGAGAGTGTGAGTGGTTTAAAAAACTCCCCGGCAGTACTTCAATCAGTGCAGCTTCGTGAGATTGTTTTGCCACAAAAAGTAAAAGAGCAAATAGAGCGTGTACAACTTGCAAAACAAGAGGTACAACGTGCAGAACAAGAAGTACAGCGTGCAAAACAAGAAGCACTTAAACGTGCAGCTGAGGCTCGCGGTGTGGCTGAGAAAGCTCGTATCGAGGCTCAAGGTAAAGCAGATGCTGTGACTATCGAGGCACAGGCAAAAGCAAAAGCAAACTTGCTTATCTCAAAATCTCTTACAACAAAACTGCTTCAGTTAGAGCAGATAAAAGTTCAAGGGAAGTTCAATGAAGCACTCCAAACAAACAAAGATGCTAAAATCTTCTTAACTCCTGGTGGATCAACGCCAAATATCTGGGTAGATATGAAAGATCCTCAAAAACGTTCATCGGCTAGATAGATGCAAGAGGTACTATCGCGCATAGATTGGCAAAAGCAAAAGCTTTTGCCTGTGATCGTTCAGGATAATGTAAATAACGAAGTGCTTATGATGGCATATATGGATCAAGAAGCACTACGTTTGAGTCTTGAGACAAAGGTAGCTCACTACTTTTCAAGAAGCAAACAGCGTATCTGGAAAAAAGGGGAGAGTAGTGGGCATATACAGAGTATCCACTCTTTTTTCTTAGACTGTGATAACGACACACTTCTTATCAAGGTCACTCAAGAGGGTGTGGCATGTCATACAGGCAGACGAAGTTGTTTTTTTACAGAGCTTGAAT
>JAMORZ010000043.1 GCA_027063295.1 Sulfurimonas sp. | reverse complement strand
GGCTGCACACTTAGCAGGTGTACTAAGCTCAAAAACTGTAAAACCAATCATTGGTGTACCTATGAGTGCATCTGCTTTAAGTGGGATTGATGCACTTCTCTCAACTGTTCAGATGCCAGCTGGAATGCCAGTTGCTACAGTAGCAATAGGAAAAGCTGGAGCTATAAACTCTGCATATTTGGCGATGCAGATGTTAGCACTTGATGATGAAGAACTTGCTATTAAACTCAAAGAGGATCGTATAGCAAAAGCAAAAAAAGTTGAGATGGATTCTTTAGAGATAGAAACAATAATCAAATAACCAAAACGCAGGGAGAACGCGATGACTTGGATGAGTGAAGAGGAATACAGCACATTGACTGGCTTGGATATCTCAGCAATTGAGGATCTTATAGAAGCTGGAAAACTAAGTGTAAAAGTGGAAGATGGTGAGCGTTTCATCAACCCTTCCAAAGGTGCTACTGAAGTTGTGATCCCTCAAAAACTCCAAGAACTCTCTGCAAAAAATACTCATGAGATGATAGTTCAGCCTGAATTTGTTGAAAAAACAATAGGCACTATCATCAATCTTCATGAGAAAGTTCTTGATGCAAAAGATGAAACACTAGAAGCTGTAAAAACAGAAAATGAGTTTCTTCGTGAAGCACTTGCATCACTTCAAGAACTTTATGATGAAGATAGAAAAACGATTCATACTCTCCAAGAACAACTTAAACTCTCACAACAAGAGGTTGAGTTTATGCGTAGAAAATACAAACTTATGTGGAACAAAGCTATAGAAGAGCATACAAACTAATCGATGTTGATAGATACAGAGTGTATTGGTTGTATAGTCAATCAAAGTAGAAAAGTTGCCGATGCAATCAATGCTGATGAGGTACTATATAAGAAACTAGTTGGTGATGTTGAGCAGATGAGTTTATCTTTTGATAGAGACTCGACACCACCTGAGATAGCTGCTGATGTTTATGCACACATGTCTGTTTTGGCTAACAAAGAGGATCTTTACAGTGAACTTAAGAGTCTCTCAACACAAAAAGCACAATCGTTTCTCCCTTTTTTATATGACAAACTCAAAACTTCTGAGGATAGATTGCTTACAGCATTAAAGATAGCTGTTGCTGGTAATGTGATAGATCTGGCTGCGGCTGTTGAGTTTGATCTACAAGAGGAGTTAGAAAAAGTTTTTGAGAGCAGATTTAGTGATAATAATGTAGCATATTTGCAAAATCTTTTAGAATCTGCACACAATATTGTGATTTTGGGAGATAATACAGGGGAACATATTTTTGACTATCTTTTAATAGAGACTCTTCAGGAGCTTTACCCATCTCTTCGATGTTCCTATTTTGTTCGAGGTGTTCCTATCATCAACGATGTGACACTCAAAGAAGCAAAAGAGGCTGGTTTTGACACCCTCTGTGAACTTGTAGATAGTGGAGTGAACACCCCAGGTTTTAGTTATGAAAGAGCAACCCCGTATGCCCAAAAACTCTTTGATGAAGCGGATGTTGTGATAAGCAAAGGGATGGGAAATTATGAGTCTCTTACACCATCACATCGCCGTGATATATGTTTTTTACTCAAGGTAAAGTGTAATGTTGTAGCTACCTCTTTAGGTAGAGATGTCGGAGATATTATTTGCAAGGTTATCTAAAACTTGTTTTGTTGTTTTGCTTGTTACATCTCTCTCTTTTTGCTCGTTCAAATGATGTGAGTATCTCCATAGCATTGATTGGGATAGAGATGGATTATCGAGAATATGACTCTACAGGTAAAATTCTTGATAGTGAATTTTCTCAAAAAAGTGATTTTTATGGAGTTGATGCTATCTTTGGGTATTAGTTTTTCAAATCACCATCGAGTTACTCTAAGATCGATCTTGGATTTATGAGATTAAGTGGAACAACTGACTATACAGGTGCATTGCTCATAGGTGGATCTGGGTATGGGAGTGTTTTAAGTACAACACAAAATAATCTCATTGATACAAGAGCATTGTATTCATACCATTATCTACCTGCTGAGATGGTTGAGTTATTTGTTGCAACAGGTATTGGGTATCGCTATTGGAGAAGGGAACTTTCAGCTTCACAAGTTGAGATCTATAAATGGTTTTCTTTGCGTTTAGAGGGTGGAGTAGTTTTTACAATCCTTGATCGCATCTCTATAGGGCTTAATGGCTCTTATCAATATGGCATAAACCCTTTAATGGAAGCTGTTGGAGACTCTCAATTCAACAGCAAAAAATAACTTTGTAAAAGTGGGAGCAACATTTCACTTTTAAAAAGGGTTAATTTCCTCTTTATTAAGTTTTGTGTAGTATTGAGTTTAGTCTTTTAAAAGGGGATCAATACGATGAAAAAAAAGGTATCTTTACTTGCCGCTGCGGCAGTGTGTTCCACATCTCTATACAGTATGCAGTTTCAAACACTAGGATATAAATCAGTAGCGATGGGTGGAGCAGCTGTGGCTTCAT
>JAMORZ010000042.1 GCA_027063295.1 Sulfurimonas sp. | reverse complement strand
GGTATGGTAGATTTAGGTCTTTATGTAACAATGGCTGACCAAGATGTAACTGCTGCAGGTATGGACGGTAATGATTTAACAGAGGTTACTTTAACTGCTTCTAAATCTTTTGGACCATTAGATGCAACAGTAGCATACATCTATGCAGATGCTAATGATGACAATGATGATACAGATGATAAATCTAACACTATCCAAGCATACCTTACTTTAAACTTCTAGTCTAAACTACTAAACTCGAAGTCTTAACTCCCCTTGCGGGAGTTATTTTTTTTCTCTTTTTTTTAATCTATACTTTTTTACTATCTCTTTAAGTGAGTTTTTTGTTACTTGTATCAGCAGAGGATTTTTTTGTTTGTCTAACCATCTAACGATACGATCTAAGTGTTTGTAACTCATCGATGTACATCCAAGCGTTTTTGCTTTTTTTGACTTTTCAACATGTAAAAAGATACATGATCCCCTTTTTGGTTTTGCCTTTTTGTTGTGAGCGACTACGATACCAAGTTGGTACTGCTTATCATCACGTTTCATTTTCTCAAAACTTTTCTCATCACCTTGTGCCATGATGATTTGGTTGTAAAAAGGTGAGTTTGCATCATCTACACATATAAGCTCTTTTGTAGCATAGAGATAGGGCATGGCTCTATTTGGTATGGTTGGGGCATAGCCAAACACAGATGTGAGCTGAAAAACTCCAGCAGGTGATTTTTTATCACCTTCATGTTTTAAGGGTTCATCATCTTTTTGTGCTAGTTGTTCCTCACCTAGTCCCCATCCAAGCCCATTTTTCCCAAGGTTGACCTCTATGGGCTCAAACACTCTTTTGCCATCCTCAAAACATTGAAGCTGTGCTGATGAAGTGTTAAAATCATCACTCACTACCAAAACGATTTGTTGTGATGCAACTAAGGTTATAGAAATTGTTGTAGAAATTAAGAAACTTTTTATCATAAAGTATGGTACTATTAGGAAGATGTGTTTTAAATTAATTTTGGAAAAATATTATGAGTATTAAGATAAGAACGGCAAAAGAGAGTGATGTAGAGTTTTTGGCTGAGATGATTTTGCAGAGTTCACGTGCTGGAAAAAAAGATGGGATGTTTGATCTTATTTTTGAAAGCAACGATGATGATGTACTTGTGGAGAAGATAGCAAAGCTTACACAAACAAAAGCAAAAAGCTATTGTCACTATAAGAACTTTCTCATTGCTGAGATGGATGGTAAAAGTGTTGGAACTCTTTGTACCTATGAGCCACGTATTGCTACACGTGATGAGTTTATTGCGGCATTGCAAGAGGTTGGATGCTCTGAGAGTATTTTAGATGTTATGCGACCTTTCCATGAGTGTGAGTTTGATCTAAACACTCGTACACTTATGTTTGACTTTATGGAGGAGCTTGAAGGCTTCATCGATGTGGGAGTGCTCAAAGCATTGATGCAAAAGTCACTCCTCTCAGCTCGCCTCAAAGGATATCGTATTGCACAAACTATCATAGAGATAGGCTCACTTGAAACAGAGCTTTTTTACAAAAAACTTGGTTTTCATAAGGTTGCTGAGCAAGAGTGCGAACTCTATAAAGAGCGTTTTGGACGTTTAGGACTTATGCTTTTAGCTACTGAGTTTTAAAGGGTAGAGACATCGAACTCTCAGCCCTTACCCTCCTGCCATCACTTTTGGCGATCTTCCTTGCACTTTATTTTAAAAATGTTTTACTCTCACTCTTTGGGGGGATTGTTCTTGGAGTGTTTTTGCTTCAAGGTTATAGTGTAGGTGATACCTTTGTGGGTGTGTATGAACTTTTTATCTCCTTACTGAGTGAAGCTTGGATCTTAAAAACACTTGCGTTTGCTATCTTGGTGGGGAGTGTGATGGAGCTTTTAGAACGCAGTGGGGCAGTGGAGCATTTTGTTGCTGCCCTTACTCAAAAACAAACCATTTTTGCCACTAAAAAGGGAGCTTTACTGTTGCCGTTTTTTATAGGGGTTGTGATCTTTATAGAATCCTCCATCACCTCACTCATCGCTGGAGCTGTGGGTAAACCTCTATGTAATGCCCAAAAGATACCCGCTGCAAAACTCGCCCTTGTGTGTGACTCTACAGCTGCACCTGTGAGCTCTCTTATATTGTTCAATGGCTGGGGTGCACTGCTTTTGGGGCTTATATCTACACAGATAGAAGATGGCATTATCGGTGGTGATGGAGTGGCACTGTTGATGGAGAGTGTAGTTTATAATTTTTATGCACTGAGTGCTGTTTTGGTTGTGTTTATAACTATAACAAAAGAGATCGATCTTGGAGCGATGAAAAACATAAGGTTTACTCCAATGGCTCAACAAACAGTCTCAGCTTCCCCATCTTTGGCTCAACTACTTTTACCAATCTTTGTGATGGTGGGTGGTGTCTTTTTTTATCTTTACCAAACAGGTAGTGGAGATATTTTGCAAGGGAGTGGATCAACTTCTATCTTTTATACTATGCTTACAACTTTGGCATTTTTATTTGTTTATTATGTTTTTGGT
>JAMORZ010000041.1 GCA_027063295.1 Sulfurimonas sp. | reverse complement strand
ATATGAATACTAATCACATCTGAAGAGCTGAGTGTATAATCATCAGGAGTTGGTAAAGAGGAGCTGTCTATTCTGTTTTTATTTGCATAAAAACTCTCTGAGTAACGTGTTAACTTTTTATCTACTAAAAGTTGTTTTTGTGCTTCTAATCTCTCTAAAACTTCAAGATTTGTCTGATACACAAAAGGGTTAAGTCTCTTAACACCATCTTGAGTAAGATTTTCATCCATAACCTGCGTTTCATTTTTATCAGTAAGATTTTCATCCATGATATCTATCTGGTTGGTAATATCTTCTGCACCAATTGTTTCATAAGTTATCTTTTTTTCCTGCTGAAGCTTCGCCTCTATCTGCTCTTTTGTTAAACCACGCTCTTGCATCGCTTTTTGTGCTTCTGGAGTATCTAAGAGTTCTGGATTTGCTTTGATCTGCTCTTTTAAATCTTCAAGAGAAGGCACTCCATATAAGAAAGTGGAAAAGAGGAAAAAAATCAAAAAGAGAATTCGTGCTAACATTATTATCATCCTGGTATATTTTTAGCGATTATATCTACAAACCCTTTATAGTTTAATAAACTCTCGATATAATAAGAAAAACAACTTCCTCATAAGTGGTGATATATAATGCAAAATCTTAAAAATCCAAACCTTTATAACAACCGTGAACTCTCATGGTTACAGTTCAATACACGTGTTCTCAAACAAGCTCAAGACAAATCTCTTCCCCTCTTAGAAAGACTAAAATTTTTAGCTATCTATGGAACAAACCTTGATGAGTTTTATATGATCCGTGTTGCAGGACTTAAAAAACTCTTCTCTGCTGGTATCATTGTAAGTGGCGCGGACAAACTCACACCTCTGCAACAACTCAAAGAGATAAGAGCCTATCTTCATCAAGAACAGCAGGTTGTTGAGCATTGTCGTAGTGAAATTCTTAAACAACTTGAGGGTGAGGGTATCAGTGTTAAAAGCTATGATGAAGTAAACCAAACACAAAGAAACTATCTCAATAAGTTTTTCAATGAAAACATCTACCCTGTTATCATCCCTATTGCTATCGATGCCACACACCCTTTTCCACACTTAAACAACCTTAGTTTTGGTCTGATTGTAAAACTAAGTGATACTGATGATGAGAGTATTGAGCGTTTTGGAATTATCCGTGTACCTCGTGTTCTTGATAGATTTGTTGAGCTTGGCAATGGAGTATTTGTTCCTATTGAGACTATCATCACACAACATGTTGATGATCTTTTTCCAGGGTACAATCTTATAAAAGCAGCTGCATTTCGTGTTACAAGAAATGCAGATATCGCCATAGAGGAAGAGGAAGCTGATGATTTTATGGAGATCCTTGAAGAGGGGCTCAAACTTCGTCGTAAAGGTGAAATGGTAAGGCTTGAAGTTGGTTCAAACGCAGATGATGAGATCATCAACTTTTTTAACCGCCATACAAATGTTTACAAAGATGATATCTACAAATTTCACACCTTTTTAAACCTCTCTAGTCTTTGGCAGATTGTAGGCAATAAAGACTTTGCACAACTTCTTTTGCCACCTTTTAAACCAAAAAATCTTCCACCACTCGATACAAATGAAAATATCTTCACTATTTTAGAAAAACAAGATCTTTTGCTTTACCATCCTTACGAGAGTTTTGAGCCAGTTGTCAAACTGATACAAAACGCAGCCAAAGATCCTGATGTAGTTTCTATCAAGATGACACTCTATCGTTCAGGAACAAACTCTCCAATAGTAAAAGCACTTATGGATGCTAGCGAATCTGGTAAACAGGTGACTGTAATGGTGGAGCTTAAAGCTCGTTTTGATGAGGAGAACAACCTTATCTGGGCAAAAGCACTTGAGAAAGCTGGAGCACATGTTATCTACGGTATCAAAGGGTTCAAAGTACATGCAAAAGCTGCTCTTATCACCCGTCGTAAAAATGGTAAACTTAAACAATATGCTCACTTAGGTACAGGAAACTACAATCCAGCTACTGCCAAGATCTACACCGATCTTTCTTATCTAACAAGCAAAGATGAGATCACAAATGACCTTACACGTTTTTTCCACTTTTTGACAGGTTTTAGTAAAAAAGGGAAACTCAATGAACTCTATATGGCACCAACACAGATAAAACCTAAGATTTTATCACTCATACAAAATGAAGCACGCCAAGGGAAAAATGGGCAGATCATCGCAAAAGTAAACTCTCTTGTAGATGAAGATGTGATTCGTGCTTTATATAAAGCAAGTCAAGCAGGAGTTAAGATAGAACTTATTGTTCGTGGTATTTGCTGTTTAAAACCTGGTATTGAAGGTGTAAGTGAAAACATAAAAGTGGTCTCTATCATCGGGAAATACCTTGAACATCCACGAACATTTTACTTTAAAAATGATGCACATCAGGTTTATATCTCCAGTGCTGATTGGATGCCAAGAAATCTTGTACGACGTATTGAGCTTCTTACTGCCATCAAAGATGAGGCTTCTAAGGCAAAAATCATCCAAATACTTCAACTCCAATGTGCTGATAATGTTCTTGCACATGAACTCCAAAACAATGGTAGTTATGTAAAACTCAAATCTGATGGTAAAAATATAAATAGTCACAAACTTATG